>JAJYMZ010000326.1 GCA_021786615.1 Acidobacteriota bacterium | reverse complement strand
CTTCAGCATGGTATTCAAGAAGTTCTTACCCCAGGCATCGTAGAGCCAACTGGTACGGGCGATCAAATGCCGGGAGCAGCGGGCAGCCTGACGCTCGCCTTGGAGCTTAGTGCGGCCGTAAACAGACATGGGGTTGGTCGGGTCTTCCTCTCGGTAGGGGCGAGTGGCTGTGCCATCGAAGACGTAATCGGTGCTGATCTGGACGAGCATGGCTTGTTGGGCCTCACAGGCCTCTGCCAACCAACCCACAGCAGTGGCGTTGATGAGGAGGGCGAGGTCGGGCTCGGATTCGCAGCGGTCCACTTGGGTAAAGGCGCCGAGGTTCAGCACCACGTCGGGCCTAACCTCGCTCATCACCACATGGATGGATGCCTCCTTGCCCAAGTCCAAAACCGATTCCTCAGGTACGACAAGGTCAAACCCAGTCCATGCCTGACGGACCACATGGGCCAGTTGGCCCGCTCCTCCCGTGACAAGCACCCTCATCAAAGGTTCGCCCTGCGTAAGCGTTCATCCACAACGAAGGGATTTTCGGGGTCGTCTTCGTGGCGGATTTCGTCAATAGGTTCAGTCTTCCCTTTGCCCCTGAAGAGCCGATCAGGACAATTGATCACGAAGCCCGGCTCAACGCTGATGCAGCGGTAACAATGCACCACACCCTTGGGGATGATGGCGGAACCGGGGTTGTTTGCTCCCATGGCCACCTCCATGCGGTTCAAGTAGGTGGGGCTGTATTGGCGATTGTCCCAAAGGGTGAGTTTAAAATCGCCAGGGCCCACCCAGCAGAAGAGATCAGCCTGTTCCACATGCTCATGGGGGCCGCGCAGTACGCCTGGGTTCGTGACACTCACATAGGACATCTCGGGGCGGAACCAATCTGGTAGTTCGTCGTGGCGGAAGATCTCCGCCAGCCAGCCGCGTTCGTCCACGATTTTGCGGAATGGGGTGATCACCACGTCTTCAATGGGGCCTTCCTGAAAGTTCATCAGATCTTCCTCGCGATGTCAGGAAAGGGCATGGGTTCTTTGAGTGCTAGTTCGTTGGCGTGGGCCAGGCTGGGGAAAGTACCAGCATCGGACCACCACCCCTGGAAGGTACCGAAGCTCATCTGACCCCGCTCGATGTAGGCATTGTCCACGTCAGTAATCTCCATCTCGCCACGGTCGGAGGGCTTTTGGCAGCGGATGATGTCGAAGACTTGGCCGTCGTAAAAGTAGATGCCTGTAACTGCAAGGTTAGACTTGGGGACCTTGGGTTTTTCTTCGATGCCCACTACTTTGCCATCCTTCACTTCGGCCACGCCAAACCGCTGAGGGTCCTCCACGGGCTTGAGCATGATGCGGGCTCCCCGGCCCTGCTGCGCGAAGGTCTGGACCTCATTTCCCAAGGCATCCTGAAAAATATTGTCACCAAGAATCACACAAAGCGGGTCGCCGCCCGCGAAATTCTCCACCAGCGCCAGGGCCTCGGCGATGCCGCCCGCCTCGTCCTGCACCTTGTAGGTGAAGCGGCACCCGAAGTCCTTGCCTGACCCGAGCAAGCCCACCACATCACCCATGTGCTCGGTGCCCGTCACGATTGCTATCTCTTCGATGCCCACCTGCTTCAGCGTCCACACGGGGTGCCAGATCATCGGTGCGTAGCCCACAGGCAGCAGGTGCTTGTTCGTAACTTTGGTCAGGGGGAACAAGCGGGAACCCGTGCCCCCAGCCAGAACGACACCCTTCATGCCAGACCTCTCTCGAACAGTTGTCTGCAAGCCATCACATCGATGATGCAGATGTGGGTCATCATTTAGAGCCTCCACAGCTTAAATCCCCACCCAATGATTTCGCTTGGATTAAAAGCAGATTTTACATCAATAAAAACCCCACCAGGTTTTAGATTAGCCAACAGTTCATTCAAAGTCATGGCTAGATATTCACGATGGGATACCGCCACCACGAACGCATCGGCCTGCTTCGGGAGTTCTTCCCAAGGCGTCAGTGTGATCCCATATTCTTTCTTGGCCTCATCCGGGTCCGCCAAGGGATCATGCACCGCCACCTGGCACCCGAATTCAGTGAGTTCCCTGACCACGTCCGCCACCTTGCTGTTGCGCAGGTCGGGGCAGTTCTCCTTGAAGGTCAGGCCCAGCACGATCACCTGGCTGCCTTTGACGGCGCCGCCCGCCTGGATGATGGCCTTGACGGTCTGCTGGGCGATGTAGGCGCCCATGCTGTCGTTGATGTAGCGGCCCGCCAGGATGACGTGGGGATGGTAGCCCAGCATTTCGGCCTTGTGGGTGAGGTAATAAGGATCTACCCCGATGCAATGGCCGCCAACCAGACCGGGGCGGAAATTGAGAAAATTCCACTTGGTCCCGGCGGCTTTTAATACCTCTAGGGTATCAATGCCCATCTGATGAAATAGGATCGCTAATTCATTCATAAGCGCGATGTTCAGGTCCCGCTGGGTATTCTCGATGACCTTGGAGGCCTCGGCCACCTGGATGCTGCTGACGGGGTAGACGCCCGCGGTGATGATGCTGCCGTAAACCTCTGCAATGGTTTGAAGGGTTTCGGCTGTATCGCCCGAAACAACTTTCACTATCTTGGTAAGGGTGCGTTCCTTGTCGCCGGGATTGATGCGCTCGGGGCTGTAGCCCACGAAGAAATCCCGCTTCCATTGAAGGCCCGAATGCTGTTCCAGGATGGGAATGCAGATGTCCTCGGTGGCGCCGGGATAGACGGTGGACTCGTACACCACGATGGCGCCGGGCTTGAGATTGCGGCCCACGGTCTCGGAGCTTTTTTCCAAGGGCGAGAAGTCGGGGCGATGGGCGGCGTCCACGGGTGTGGGGACCGCGACGATGATGAAATCCGCTTGGCGGAGATGGGTAGGGTCCGTCGTAAAGGTTAGCTGGGTGGCGGATGCGAGCGCTTCGGACGCCACTTCGCCATTGGGGTCCACGCCCGCCTTGAGGGAAGCCACTCGGGCTTCGGACTGGTCAAACCCGATGGTTTTCAAGCGCTTGCCGAATTCCATGGCCAACGGAAGGCCCACGTAGCCCAGGCCGATGATCGCGATGGTTCGAGGCATGGTGTTGATCCGGATGAACTTATTGGGGGAGTGTAGCAGGGTGGGCTGTGGGCAGTGGTCGATGGGCGGTGGGCTGGGTCAAAAAGTTGAAAAGTTGAAAGCCCCAAGTCCCAAGTCTTAAGTCGAAAAGTCGAAAAGTTGAAATGTCGAGAGTCGAGAGTCGAGAGTCGAGAAGTTGAGAAGTTGAAAAGTTAAAAAAATTGAAACCTCAAAAAGTCCCAAGTCGAGGGTTGAGAGCTTCGGCTATTTCTTGTAGCCGTAATGGTAGGCGTAGCGATAGTACCGGTAGCCGACGTTCATCAGCATCACGTCGTTGAAAATGCAGCCCTTGGGCTTGATGCCGGCGCTTTCGAAGCGCTTGATGCAGGCGTGGATCTCATCCAGGGTGTGAGCCTTGGCTTTGACGATGAGCAGCGTGGTGCCGGCCTGGCGGCCGATGATGACGGCATCGGTGACCGCCAGCACCGGCGGCGCGTCAATGATCACGATGTCGTAGGCCTGGGAGATTTCCAGGATGAAATCCGCGAAGCGGCTGGACATCAGCAGCTCCGAAGGATTGGGGGGCAGGATGCCGCTGGTGACAATCTCCAGGCCCGGCACGCCTGAGGCCCGCACCGCCTGAAGCCAGGGCAGCTGGCCTGACAGGATTTCCGAAAGGCCCCCGGAACGATGGGCCAAGCCGAAATACTGGTGCAGGTTGCCCCTGCGCATGTCCCCATCCACCACCAGCACACGGCTGGCGGCGCCGGTTTGCGCCAGCAGGGCCGAAAAATTGCTGCACACGAAGGATTTGCCGATACCCGGCGCCGGACCCGAAACCATGACCACACGGTTGCGGGCGTCAACCATGGTGAAGCTCAAGGACGTGCGCAGGCTGCGCAGGCTCTCCACCGCCAGATCTTCCGGGTGGTCCCTGGCCAGGATGTGGGCGCCGGAACCATGGGTCTTCATATGGCGGAATTCTTCCATTTGCTGATCGCTATGGGGGATGGTGACCACCACGGGCAGGCCCAGTCGGCTTTCAATGAGGCGGGGATCTTCCACGGCCTGGTGCAGGGCCCGGCGCAAAAGGGTAAGACCCACGCCCGCGAAGATCCCCAGGAGCAAAGCCAAACTCATCACGGTGGATTTCTGTGGCTTGATGGGGGCCAGGCTGGGCATGGCGTGGTCAATGATGCGGGCGTTGCCGATCTCTCCCGCCCGGGTGACCTGGAGCTGCTGCGTGTTGTTTAGCATGGCGGTGTACAGCTCGGTGTTCACCTGCACGTCCCGGGAGAGGCTGATGACTTCCTGCTGGGTCTTGGGCAGGCCCTTGATCCGGCTGTTGATGGAGTTGGATTCCTTCTGCAGCTTGGCGATCTGCTGGTTGAGGGTGGCCACCACGTCGGCGCCTTCCTTGTAGGTGCGCAGCAGTTCATCCTTTTTCTGCTTGAGCTGCAGGATCTGGCCTTCCATGTCCACGCTCTGCTTCAGCACTAGCTGGGCTTCCTGGGGCAGATCCACAGAGCCGGAACGGATGCGGAACTGGTTCAGGCGATCCTCTGCGGCGTCCAGCTTGGCCCGCTGCTGGGGCATCTGCTCCTGCAGGAAAGCAAGCGTCTGGGAGGCTTCCTCGGCCTTGCGCTCGATGTTCTGGTGCACGTACTGGCTGACGATCTCATTCAGGATCTCGGCGCCCCGGGCGGGATTGCGATGTTCGAAGCTGAGGCCCAGCACATTGGTCTGCTTGCCCTTTTCCACGACTTTCAACGCTGAACGCAGGGCTTCAATGGCCTTGAGCATGGGCAGGCGGGACAGGTTGAAGCGCTGGCCGGGTTGACCCGTGAGACGGCGCACCTGCAATACCAGGGTCTGACCCTGGTATATGCCCTTGGTTTCCTCCCCCGGCTTGCCCGTGGCCAGGATCTCTTTCTTGGGGCCTTCCCAGCGGAAGGCGCCGTTCGCCAAGGCGATGATCTTGAATTGGACGCCCCGCAGGAAGTTGGGCACCTCGAAGCGTTCGATTTCCAGATCGGGGGCATCGGTGTGCCCCCTCACCAGCGCGTCGCCGATGAAACGGTTGAAGACGGGGTTGGCTTGGATATCCAGGGACAGGGTTTCCACCGTGCGGCCCAGCACCAGGTTGCTCTTGATGATCTCGATTTCCGCTGCGGAATTGGCGGCCTGGTCCAGCAGGCTGTTGAGGGCCATCATCATGGGGCTGCTGTTGCTGCCCTGCTTGTCCTCGATCTGCAGCAGGGCCTCAACCTGGTAGATGGGGCTCTTGCGCCAGGCATAGTAGCCGCCCAACAGCAGCCCAAGCACGGTGGTGACCAGGATGATGTAGCGTCCGTCCCAAAGGTTGGCCAGCATATCGCCCAGGGACACCGCGCCTTCGTCCTCGTTGAGGTCAGGCCGGATGGGACCCTGGGGGTAGATGTCGTTGGGGCTGATGTCGGGATGAGGAAGCATGGGGGCCTATGGGTGGTTGGCTGTGGGCGGTGGGCGGTGAGGTGTGAGCAGGGTTGGAGCGTGTAAACCGCGGTAATAGGGACTGGCTGCTGGGATCTATTAACCCGGTCAGTATGAGACGGATCGGTCCAGTCGGGCGTCACAAAATAGCCAGGGACCCACAGATCGGCCGTAAAAAATATAAAAAAACAAGTTCGCCACAAAGGGGCGCAAAGGGACACAAAGAAAAGCAAAATAACAACTTGGTTAAAAACATGTTTATTATTATTGATTATTTTAGTTTTAAATTTTTTACTTTGTGTTCTTTGTGGCTAAATGTTTTTTGTTTTTATGATGTTTTTTGTGTCCTTTGCGGCAATTCATTTTATTTTGCGTTCTTTGGGGCCAATCGGCTGATCCAGGGCTGGATGGCGCGCTGGATCTGGTCGTGGGCCAGGCGATGGGCTTCAGTGCCGCCTCGGATGGGATCGAGGATTTCCTGCTGGTGGAGTGGCAGCCAATGGCCCAGCAGGAATACGCGGCCCCGGGCGCTGGGGGCCAGGCGCTCGCATGCCAGCTTCTGGGCCTGATCCATCACGAGGATCAGATCAGCGCCCAAAGCCATGTCGGGAGTCACCTGGCGTCCGAGATGGGCGGTGATGTCGGCGAGGTGGATACCCTCTTTGGCCATCAAGGCCTTGGTCTCCCGATGGGCGGGTTGGCCCACCAGGGCGTTCAAGCCCGCGGAGGTCACCTGGATGTCAGGGCCTAGGGCTTGGCGCAGCATGGCTTCCGCCAAGGGGCTGCGGCAATGGTTCCCTTCGCAGAGGACCAGGATGTGGCGGATGCCGGGGAGCATTCGTTCCTTTGTCTGGAAATCTTGCTGGAATTTGTGGTGGGCTATCAGCCATGAGCCAAGAGGCATGAGCCATGATCATAGTCAAAAGCTCATAGCCCACAGCCTTACCATTGCCTACTTGAAGCCGACCTTGGAATTGGCCGCGATCGAGGGCACGCTGGTGATGAGCGTGGTGGTGGGCAGCAGCAGCGTCATGACCTTGTTCCAGCGCACCAGGGTGCCGGCATCCACATAGACCACATCCCGGGGTTGCAGCGCGAATTTGTCCGCCATGACCATGGCCACGGGACTGCGGGCGTCCAGGTGGAAGGCATCCACAGTGTTGTCCGCCCTGCCCCGCCGGATGACGTAAATGGAGCGCGCGTCAGCGGTCGCGTTGGCGATGCCGCCGGCCTCGGACAGGGCCTGGGCCAGGGACAGGCGGCCATTGTGGGTGGGCACGGAGCTGGGCCTCGCCACTTCACCCATGAGATACACCGCGGATTCGTCGCGGTTCTGCACCAGCAGCGAGTCGCCATCCTTGAGCAGGATCTGGTCCAGGCGGTTGCCCTGGGCCTGGAGATCCTGGAAGTTGAGGGTCCAGGTGCGCTCCCCCCGGGACAGCACCAGGCGGCTCTGATCGGCGGTGGGCAGGAAGCCCCCGGCGCGGTTGATGGCCTCGGACAGGGTAAAGGGGATATCCGTGACGTTATAGGTGGCCGGCAGGCGGACTTCACCGCCCACATAGACTTTCTGCGAACGGAAGGCCACGACTTTCACATCCACCTGGGGCCGCTGCAGCACTTTGTTCAGCTTTTCCGTCAGGATTTCCCGCACCTGGGTGACCGTGAGCCCGCCGATGCGCACCCGGCCGATGTAGGGGAAGTAGAGGAAGCCTTCCTCGTCCACCACCATGCCCGTGGCGGCGTCGGTGCGGTACTGGCCCAGGGGCAGCGTGATTTCCGGGTGGTCCCAGACCGTCACCAGCAGGATGTCCTGGGGGCCCACCCTGTAGGGCTCGAATTTGGTGGCCAGCAGATCAATGCCCGTGAGCACCGGTGTGGGGGTTCCATAGGCCAGCACGGTCTGGGCGTTGAGGGGCCGCAAGGTGACGGTCTGCCCGTTCATGCGCAGGGTGGCGTTCTTGTCCTGGCCCGAGGTGTCCATCTTCATGCCCGGCGCGCGGCACGCGGCCAGCAGAACGACAGCGGCCATGGCGGCGAGCAAGGCCGGAAGACGGGGCGCGCGGGGCTTGGTTGCAAGCGGATTCATGGGGACACCTCTGGAAAACGATGAGCTAAGGCGAACGGAAGAATGGGGATTACAGGAGAACTATATCGGGAAGTGGGCGGTGCCGTCCGGCCTATGGATAGAAAATGTGATCACTTACCACACGGGGCCGGTGAGACGAAGAAGGGCGATACGCTCCCTTCAAAACGAAATCAGTCTCCCCGCTGCATCGCCTGACGGGCGGACTGGATCAGGAAAGCGCTTCGGCTCATGCCGATGGAAGCAGCATAGTGATCAATCCTGGTCAGGGCGCTTTTAGGGGCTGTGATGTTGACGCGCACCACAGGCTCATCACCAGGAACCTCCACCAGGAAGGCCACGGCCTCCTTGTTCATGGGGTCTGCCTCCAGGGCGGCATCGAGGCTCTTCGGGTCAGGGAGAATCTCGCCATCCTCAAGCAAGCCCTCGATGTGGAATGGGAGCGCCTCCTGGGCCATGGCTCTAGCTTCATCCAAGGTTGATCCCGCGGTGATACAGCCTGGAAAATCCGGAAAGGTCACCGTGAAATCACTCTCTGGATCCTTGTGCAGGAAAGCTAGGTAGGTTCGCATTGCATCCGCTCCTGCCGGTCTCACTTGAGCCCTGCTTGCTTTAGGATTGATTTTTCCGTGCCGCTTTTCAGATCCTTCTTGGGGTGAGGCACCGTCACCCTGCCTGGTTTTGTGGGATGTTTGTACTGGTGATGCGAGCCTTTCACGGCTACCAGAAACCACCCATCTTCTTCGAGCTTTTTGATAAGCGCCCGGCTATCCATGTCATAAAGATACACACTAAACCCACACGCGCAAGGACCCCATGTATGGAATCTGGCCTGCGTAAACCAGGGGTTCCATGGTTGGATTGTGCCATGCGAAGAAATTGGATCTGGCTCCTTCCACTCTCCGTGGCCGCCACCATCGTGTGGCTCAGCAGCCGTCCTGGCTATCCCTTCGGCATCTCGCTGCCAGCGCCCTTCGACAAGCTGGCGCACATGGCGGCTTTCGGTGTGCTGGCGGCCTTGACGGAGATCGCCTGGCGCTACACCCACCGCGACCTGCCGCGGCTCCGGCGGCTTCTGGTGATCTTCATCGGCGTGGCGATCTTCGGCGCCAGCGACGAGATCCACCAGTACTTCGTGCCCGGCCGCGCCTGCGATTTCCACGATTGGATGGCCGACGCCACGGGTGGCGCCGTGGGGTTGGCCCTGGCCAGCCTGCCGCTGTTGTGGCGGCGCAACATGGCCGGGTAGTGTTGCGAAGGTGCAATATGGGAATAAATTATATTTAGGCGTACACTAATGGTACAGGAGGCGTACCAATGCGTGCCATCCAACCGACCGAAGCCAGGAAAAAGTTCTTCACGCTTGGAAACCTGGCCCAGCAGGGGCCCCTTCTAGTGACAGCAGCTACGCCTTTCATGGTGGTGGCCGTCGAAACGATGCTGGAAATTCCTGGCCAGATCCCTGGTGTCCGCTTCACACCTCCTCACCCTTTCAGCTTGCCGGGCGCCATCAAAGGGCCCGGAGGCAAATCCTTGAGTGAGCTTGTTTCAGAGGGAAGGCGGTGAACGTCTATCTGGATAGCTCGGCCATCGTGAAGCTCTTTGACAGCCGGGAACCCCACCACAAATTCCTGCGTGAGGGACTGCTGGAATTGGCTCCCGAATTTCAATTCACATCTGTCTTGGCCTTCCCAGAAACCCTGGCTGCATTCGCCGGAAAGAAATATTCCGTCAACCAGCTCAACAAGATCAATGCGCTCTTTCTGCACACCTGGGAGCACGATTATTCGAAGATCGAATTGGACCCGGAAATCTGCAATGTCTCTGGTATCCTGGTCCGGACCCACCGTTCTATGGCCCTGCGCGGCGCGGATGCTGTCCACTTGGCATCAGCACTCCGGGTCGGGGCCAAACGGTCTTCGTTGACCTTCGTGGTGTTTGATCGAAACCTTGCGAAAGCCGCCAGCGCCGAAGGTTTTCCTTTATTGACCGATCCCACCTTCGGGTTGTAAGGGCGTAGCACGACTAGTCGCGGCTACTCCCGTAAATGGCCAATACCTTTGCGAAGGTAGCGGATGAAGGCCACCAGGCGCCCCTGGTCCTGGCCGTAATAGTGATGCAGGAAGCCCCTTCTCGGGAACAAGCGCTGGCCTAGCCAGCGGGCTTTCAGTCCCAGCCCTGGCAGCGCGCGGAGGTTCATCAGCTGGATGTAGGGCCAGTGCCGCATGCGCCGCAGGTTGATGGGTTCCTTCTGCGCGCCTTGGCTCAAGATCTCACGCACGCCCTCTGGGATGGCCGTGTGAAAGGTGTCTGCGGCGGAGATCAAGCCATCCAGACAAGTGCCGCAGAGCTTTTTCTCCAGGCACATGGAGACCAGGTTTTCCCAGTCGGATTGCGTGAAGCGCTCTCCCAGAAGGTGCAGATCATAAATCCACTTCAAGTGGTCCCCGGTGCCCCGCCAAAGATTCAAGGCGCGATGGATGGAGGCATGCAGATAGGCATGGGCAAGGCTCAGGCCCCGGGCGGTGGGCGCGAGGGCCGGCAGCGCCATGGAAGCTTCATAAAGCTCGCCGAAACTGAAGCGGTCCGCATAAATGGGCGAGCCGCCGATGCCCCAGTGCAGATCCAGTTCCAGATAGGCCGCGGAGTCGCGGGTGCGATAGCAGGTCATCTCAAAAGTGGCCAACTCCCCGGCGATTCCAGGCTGGATGTAATCCCCTTCGCAAATGGCATCGGAGGCTTGCTGGGCCGCCTGGCGCGTGGCGAACAGGCAATCAATATCCGAACACTCCCGGAGGTGAGGTGCGGCATACACGCTGTAGGCCAGGGCCGAACCCTTCAGCAAGAGAACCTGCAGTCCCTCCTGCTCAAGCCGTTTCAAAATGCGCCGGGCCTCGGCTTCCCGCATCATGCTTTGGGCTGCCTTCAGCCGCGCCAGGTCAGCGAACAGCCCCAGCAATTCCGGCGGGAGCTTCGCGGCCAGTCCTGGAGTCTGCATCCGCTCGTGGATCAGCGCCACCACGCCTTCTTCGTCCGCCACGGCCAGGATTTCAGACAGGTCTTTGCAGTCCGCAAGCGCCAGCGCAGGGCCTTCGCCCCGCAACACCGCCGCCAGCCAGGAGCGAATCAACATGAATGAGCCCAAGAATTTTCAGATAGCTTCATGATAACCGGGGAAATTCCGCATTTAGCCGGTCGGCTTGCCAATGGAAGTTTTGGCTGTTCGCTGGGCTCAAAGCCGCTTTGCCCCTTCCAGCTTGGCGAGGATGGCATCAATGGTCCCCAGCGGCGTACCTGAGGCGGCTTTCACGGTTTCAAGAATGAAACAATCCGCGAAGTCGGCCTTGGCAGCTTGCCAAGTCTTCAGGGCCGCTTCGAGGATCCCGGGCTCCTGCACGTCCAGCTCTACCATTTCGAGGAGGGCTAGAACCACGTCGCCGACCTTCCCCTTATCGAGACCATATCGGCTCATCAGTACCCAGACCAACTCCAGCACTGAGAGCTGAGTCACCAGCACCGGTTGGTGCTTTTGGACGAAGGCCTCACTCCGATTTGCGGCTGCACTGGACGCGCGCGCGCCGTGGTGTAATGGCCTGGATGAATGATTCCCGGTGGCTCGCTTCCAGTCTCGGCACGGATCTCGGCGACCTGGCGGTCTTTTCGGGGTTCGACCGGGAAGACCTTCTGCCCCTGGCCGGCGACTGGCGGCTCGAGTTGGTCCCCGCTCTGGACACCGGCGCGGACTGTTACCAGATCGTGCGGGAACCCTGGTCTGAGGAGGCTACAGCGGTCTGCCTCAACGCCAAGCGGGACGTAAAGCCAACGGACGCGTATGGACCCCAAAGCTTATTTGCACAATTGGAGACTCTGAAAATGGGCGCAATTTTAGCAATCCTTGGCGATTCGACCAATCCGGAGAATCACGGGCGCATGGAGCGGATGATTGCCCGCTCGCCCTATCGCCGATAAGATTGCCCGCGCTTACGAGAGCATGTGGCATGGAGCTGTATTGTGAGAATTCCAGCATGAGGTTGAGTATGGCCCCATTGACCTAGGACATGATCACTTGGGTCGGGAATGAAGGAAACCGAGGATAGAGGAAGCTGGATCAATCCTGCGCCCAGCAGTCTCGCGCACGCGCTTGGCTAGGCCGATGGCCTCCAGGGCATCAAAGGCCATCGCCACTTCAGCCGGATGAACTTCGAGCATGTATTCAAGTAATTCTGTGGCTTGTGCGATGTCCTTGGTTGCCTTCACGGCGGAGGACGAAGGCCGCTCTCCGGAGACCAGGATCTTATGGAGACCATAGCGTGCGGGCGATGGGACACGGACCAAAGTCGCGCTGGTCCTGCCAGGAGCCAGGGCTTCTGAGCAGCCTTCCAGCAGATAGTTCATGAATCTCAGCGGTGAGGCCGCCGCATTGAATGGACGATGTACCGCACTGTGGATATCGAAGCGGGCGAGGACATCTCGCCCTTGCGGGCCGTGGGCGTTATGTTCACGGCCAAGGATGAAAAGACCCAGTTCCTGCAGCCGTGCGCGGCCTTCCGGGAGGGCTGCTGCTCGGCCTATGAGGGGCGCCCCTCGGTATGCCGCAAGTATCGCTGTGCCTTGCTTCGCCGCGTTGAAGCCGGCGAGGTTTCCTTGGGCGAAGCACGCCGGTTGATCGCCAGCACCCTCGCCCTTCGCGACCGGGTGCGGCCTGAGCTGGAGCGCCTGGCGGAGCCTCAGGAGCCCTTGGCGCTGGATGGACTCTACAGGCTGATGTTCGCGAAGCTGGATGCAGCCCCGGACCGGGCGGCGATGAAACAGAGCCAGGGCAAGCTGCTGCTGGATGTGGCAGCGCTGCGGGTGTTGCTGGCGAAGTATTTCGAGCCGCGGGATTCCGAATCGCACAAAGCCGAGTAGGGGAAAGGCTAAAAAACTTGACCAGATAGAAACCTTGTTACACCCGAATAATGAGGTCCGAATAAGGCTCTAGTTGGTGGTCGGCGGTCAGCAACCGCAAAGGTTCGGTCATAGCTTGCGCCACCAGCATCCGGTCAAAGGGATCCTTGTGGTGCCAAGGCAGGTTCGCGGTAGCGCAGGCATGTTCGATGGTGACGGGCAGGATGGTGAAGGCGTTCTTGTAAAGCGCAGACCTCAATTCCTCCACGTCCGCCACCAGATCGCCACGACTGATTTTGATGGCGAGTTCCCAGAACACCACCGAGGAGACAAAGACCTCCTGGGCCTCCTCGATCAGGTTCCTCGCCTTCTCCGTGAGCCTGGAGTCATCCATATTCAACCAAAGGAAGATGTGGGTATCCAGCAGCAGCTTCACTTGGGACCGCCGTAGAAAAGGGCTTCGATGCCTGGGCTCGGGGCGTCGAAGTCATCAGGGACCGTGATCTTGCCCTTAAGTAGTCCGTACTTGATCTTGCCCTTGGCTGGCCCCAGGGAAGTAATCCGCGCTTGGGGCTTGCCGTTGCGGGCGATGATCACATCATCTCCCCCCACCGCTTGATCCACCAGCGCCGAAAATTGGGTCTTGGCTTCGTATATGTTGACGACCTTAGGCATCTACACCTCCACATGAAAGTCTAGTCTGGTTAGGTCAACCATCAAGAGTGTGCATTACAAAGCAATCCGCACTTGGTCCTGTCCCATGAGCATCAAGATTTAGGTGTTTAGCCCCTTATCATCCCCGAAAGTTCCCGGACAACAATTTTTTAGCCGGGGATGAATGGGGATTTTCGGGGACCGGGGAAAAAATCAGTGGCTGGTGATCTGCGCTTCCAGCGTGGCCAGGAAGGCGGCGACATCGGCCTCGGCCTGGGGGGGGGTCCACTTCGAATTCGGCCACTAGTCGGGTGACGAGCTCGGCGGGATCCGCCACGCCGCCAAGCAGGGCGGCCACCAGGAATTCGCTCGTTTCATTCAAGGTCAGCACCTGCTCCCCTTCGATGTCCAGGATCACGCCGGTGCCATCGGCGAGGGAAGTATGGGAGAAGCGCTCGGAATTGAGCGCGGTGGCCAGCGTGTTGCAATCGGTCATCCGTGGCTCCATGGGATTGAACATCGAAGGTCCAGCCTGGATTGTACCTGTGCAAGGGTTTCATGAATCCGATTCCGCGAAGTCCAACAACTCACCCGCGGCATCTCACTTCAGTTTTTCATCAGCGAACTGTAGATTCATCAGCTTTTCTGCGGTTAGGGCCGTGTACTCGATGGACCCGCGAAGGCCACATGGTCCAGATGGGGCTGGTTCAACGCGACGCCGCCCAGTTCCACCCAAGCATGGCCATCCACCACGCCGTCCAGGCTGCGCATGCCGATCTTCAGCTCTGGCGCGAAGCCCCGGCGCCGCAGCAGCCAATAGACCAGCAGCGCTTGCCGCAGACAGGTGACGGTGATGGCGCCCCGGCGCCCGGCGATGGCGGCCAGCTTGGCAAGGCGCTCGGCGGCGCGCAGGTTGTGAGCGTCCACCTCGCGAGATCCGGCCTTGGGGGACGCCCGCTCCAGCCAGCGCCGCGTGCGGAACACGCCGAGCACCCGCAGCATCCCCGCGATCACCGGCAGGCCCAGCATGAGCCCCAGCAGCATGCGCCGGTCGCCCCAGGTCAGGGACCGCCAGCGGGCAAAGGCGCGGATTGGGTTCATTCGGCCTTGGCCCATGGAGGGCAGGCTGGTTCCAGGTTGCTGATCGTTCGTCATCCGAGCATCAGAATGGCGCCGGGGTGGATGAAAACCAAGAACTAGCCGCTGATTCCGGATTCATTCGAGTGAGAGTGGCTAATCTTTAACTTCCATGCCCCCTTCATCTGCCGCACCCGCTCCCTCGCTCCGCCGCGCGCTGAACCAGCTGCCCTTCCTGCCCCGGGCCTTGGAGTTGGTACGGGAATCTGCTGGCCGTTTGGTGTGGGTCTGGCTCGGGCTGCTGCTGGTTCAAGGCCTGCTGCCCCTGGCGCCGGTGCTGCTGATCAAAGCGCTGGTGGAAGCCCTGGTGCGGGGGAGCGGGCTCAACTCCGCGCTGATGCTGGTGGGTTTGCTGGGCCTTGCCCTGCTGCTGATGCAGGCGCTGGAAAGCCTGGCCCAGTGGGTGCGCACACTGCAATCCGAGCGGGTCCAGGATCATGTGCTGGGTTTGATCCAGGCCCAGGCCCAGGCCTTGGACCTGGGTTTCCTGGAAACGCCCGGCTACTACGACCAGCTGCACCGGGCGCGGGTGGACGCCCTGACCAGGCCCGTGCTGCTGCTGGAAAACCTGGGGGCCCTGGCGCAAAACGGCCTGACCCTCGCAGCCATGGCGGTGCTGCTGCTGCGCTTCGCGCCCTGGCTGCCGCTGCTGCTGGTGAGCTCGATGATACCGGCGCTGTGGGTGGTGGCGCGGAACGCGCTGCGCCAGCACGCCTGGCGCCAGAGCCGCACCCCCGTGGTGCGGAAGACCAACTACCTGGACTGGATCCTGACGGAACGGGATACCGCCATGGAGTTGCGGCTGTTCAATCTGGGCGGGCACTACAAGGAGGCCTTCCAGGCCCTTCGCGCCCGGCTTCGGGGCGAACAGGCGGGCCTGGCGGGCCAGCAGATGGGGGGCGAGCTGCTGGCGGGCGCCGTGGCCGTGGGGGGCGTGGTGCTGGGCCTGGCCTGGATGGTCTCCCGCACCCTGGCGGCCAAGGCGACGCTCGGAGATCTGGCGCTGTTCGCGCAGGTGTTCTACCAGGGCCAGCGCCTGCTGCACACGCTGCTGGGCCAGGCCGGCGAGATCTACCGCAACATGCTGTTCCTGGAAAACCTTTTTGAATTCCTGGACCTGCGGCCACGCATCACGGACCCGCCAAACCCCGAGAAGCTGCTTCCAAAAATCGCGCCATCGCTGCACTTCGAAAACATCCGGTTCCGCTATCCCGGCGCTGAGCGCTGGGCCCTGGACGGGTTCACTCTGCGGGTGCCCGCCGGCGGCGTGGTGGCCATCGTGGGCGACAACGGCGCGGGGAAGAGCACCCTCATCAAGCTGCTGTGCCGCTTCTACGATCCGGATGAAGGCCGTGTGCTGGTGGATGGCCAGGACGTCCGCGACCTGGCCCAGGAGGATCTGCGCCAGCACATCACGGTGCTCTTCCAGGACCCAGTCCACTACCATGCCACCGCCGCTGAGAACATCGCCCAAAGCGACCTGGGCGCGCTGGAGGACACCGCCCGCATCCGGAAGGCCGCGGTGGATTCCGGTGCGGACCAGCCTATCGAGCGATTGTCCAAAGGCTACGAGACCCTGCTGGGAAACTGGTTCGGCGGCACGGAGTTGAGCGGCGGCGAATGGCAGCGCTTGGCCCTGGCCCGGGCCTTCCTGAGTCCCGCGCCCTTGCTGGTTCTGGACGAGCCCACCAGTTCCATGGACTCCTGGGCCGAAGGGGATTGGCTGGATCGGTTCAGGGGCCTGGCGGCGGGCCGCACGGTCTTTCTCATCACCCACCGCTTCACCACTGCCATGAAAGCCGACCGCATCCATGTCATGGAGCAGGGCCGCATCACCGAAGCGGGAACGCACGCTGAACTCATCGCGCAGAACGGCCGCTACGCGAAGTCCTGGCGAAGGCAAATGGAAGACAACCTTTGATGGAGTGATGCGACACTCATTTTCGATTGACGATTGACGATTGACGATTGGGGGCTACCATCCCCCGATGACCTTCAATCAAACATCGAAAAGCCTGCTGTTTTTGATAGTGGCTCTTCCCTGCCTCGCCCAGGACCCCCTCCCGGTCTTCGAGACCCGCTGGACGGCGGAATCCTGGCGCATGCCTGCGGTGGGCGAACGGCCCATGGGCATGATCGGCGTGCAGGTGGATCGCCGCTGGAAATCCGGCGCCTACGCGGGTCTCGGGACCTGGGGCAGTCTGACCGGCGAACGGGGCGGCTTCATCACCATGGGCTTTGACGGGGGCTGGCGGATTCCCATCACGGAACACCTGGGCCTGGACACAGGATTATGGGTCGGAGGAGGCGGCGCAGGCCGAGCCTCGGTGGGCGGCGGCTTCATGCTGCGGGGCCACTCGGGGCTGAGCTGGGAAACCCAGCACGGAACCTACAACCTGGAATATTCCCGCGTACGGTTTCCCAACGGGGCCATTAATTCGCGGCAGGTGGCCCTCACGGTGGTCTTCCCCTTCCGGATGCCCGCGTGGAATGCGAAAGCAGCTGAATCACTGGCGCCACCGAGCCTGGGGCACTTCCGGGAGATGTCGGCGCAGCTCACAGCCCAGCGCTACAGCCCTGCCCAATCCGTCCACTTGCTGGACGGGAATCCCGGCCAGGACCGCCTGGATCTAGGCGGGCTGGAAGTGCGGCTCGGGCTGGGGCAACATGTTTTCGCGGTGCTGGATTCGGCGGCGGCGGCCCGGGGCAAGGCAGACGGGTACATGGATATGTTTCTGGGCCTGGGCTGCGGCGTGGACCTGTCGGACTCCGGCGCCCTGCGGGCCGTGGCGAAGCTGGAGGCGGGCCCTGCCGGCGGCGGCAATCTGGACGTTGGGGGCGGCACGGCATTCAAGGCCACGGTGGGTCTGGATGCGATCATCGGCAAGGACGGGATGCTGTCGGTCTCCGGTGGCTTTGTCACCACGCCTGCGGCCAGTTTCAAGGCTCGCGTGGTACAGGTCGGGTTCGGGCGGCGCTTCACGTTCGGGACGCCTTCAGGGCCTGCGGCGCCTTCAGAATGGGCCTGGTCCTGGAACGGCTGGGCCTTCCGGCCCTCCTTCCTGCGCATGGCCGCGGCCCAGCGCCGGGGCAACGTGGAGCCGCACCCCATCGAGTTCGTGGGCCTGCATTTCTCCCACGACCTGGGAGCAGGTTTCGAAGCCGTGGGCCAGGGGAACTTCGCCACGGCGGGCAGGGCCGGGGGCTTCGCCCAGGGCCTGGTGGGCCTGGCCTGGCGCAGCCCAGCCCTGCTAGGCGCAGGTCCGCGCCTGCGAGTGCAAGGACTCATCGGCGCCTCCGGTGGGGGCGGCGTGGACACTTCCGGGGGTCTGGTGACCCAGCCCTCCGTCGGCCTGGAACAGGATCTAGGCGCCGGATGGAGCCTGCAAGCGCTGAGCGGCCGCAGCCGCGCACCCAACGGGAAATTGAACACCACCTTCGTGGAAGGCGGCCTGGCCTGGCGCTTCAAGGTGCCCACGCGGCGATAAGGTAGTGGGGATCAGCCCGGATCTTGCATTTGGATAGGACGAAATTGGCTTCAGACCTCAGGCTACGGGCTTCGGGAAAAGCATGTCTTCGCATCGGATCATGCTGATGCTGATGCGGACCTGAAGCCTGAAGCCCGAAGCCTGAAGCCAGTCGGGGTTGTGCAATCACAGATTCCGGGGGTCAGCTTTTCTTGCCGGGATTTTCGGGTGATGGCGTGGACTTGGCCTCTACGGTGATGGTGTGGGCCTCAGCCATTGGCGTCACATCCTTGGGCGCATCGGCCTTCGGGAAGCCTGACGCAGGAACTTGAGTGTTAAGCCCCCGGCTGGCGATGGCCATGGCGATGGTCCAGGTGGGCGCCAATTCCACGCCGGGAATCAGCTCGAACACGATGGAGGGAAGAAAGACCCAGTGCCAGCCCAGGAGCCAGGAGAGCAACACCATGGCGACGAAATCCAAGGCCACCGTGACCGGAGAGAATACACCTTCCACCGTGGCGGGGAAAAAGAACATCTGCAGCGCATCCGTGCCCACCGCCACCACCCAGGCGGCTTTCATGCGGAGCGAGGAGACATTGTTTCGCATCAGATCGCCAACTGTTCCCAGGCAACGTGATAGTGATCGAGAATGCCCTGGCGTTCCTTGCGTTCTTGCTCGCCGATGCTGGTGTAAGGCTTGGCGAAGACCACGCGCCGCACGCCCCGCCGCACCAGCGCCCGGGCGCAGGTGAGGCAGGGCTCGTGGGTGACATAGGCCGTCGCCACGGGACCATCGCAAAACCCCAGCGCATTTTCTTCGGCGTGGCTGGTGTGCAGGCAGCGGGTGTTCTCGTTGCAGGTTTCAGGGGTGCAATGCGGCATCCCCGGCAGAGCGCCATTGAACCCGGCGGCCGCGATGCCCCCATCGGGGCGCAGCAGCACCGTCCCGACTTTCAGGCGGCAGCAGGTGCCAAGCCGGCTTAACTCCTGAGCCATGCGCAGGAAGACCTCATCCTTGAGGACCGAGCGGGAAGTTGGAGCAGCATGGGTATCGGTCATGGGAAGACATCCGGAAAGGTCCATCCTAGCGAATCGCACTGCGTCTTTGATTTCAGTTTTTTGGAAGCTCAGCCCATAGCCCATATCTGATAGTTCATAGCCCTTCAATTCGCCAGCAGCACCTTGCCCTTGCGCCCTGGAATGTCGGCTCTCTCGAGGGCGGCCTGGAATTCGGCCAGCGGGAAGATGGCCTCCACCGGAGGCGAGATCTGGCCCTTGGACATGGCCTTCAGCAGCGCGTTGATGATGGCGTCGCGCTCATTCTTGGGCGTGCGGAGCTTCCAGTCCGTGAGCCAGAAGCCCCGGACGGTGAGGGTGCGGAAAATCAATTGGCCGCCGGCCACCTTGAGCGGGTCCATGGAGAGCGCGCCATAAACCAGCAGCGTTCCATCCCGCTTCAGCAGCATGGCCACGGATCCACCCAGGCTTCCCCCCACTGCGTCCACGCCCGCCGCCGCGCCCCTGGCCCCCACGATGGCCTGGGCCTTGTCCATCCATTTGGGGTCCTCGGTCCACAGCACCTCGTCGGCGCCTTCGGCCAGCAGCTCAGCCACCTGCCCTTGGCGGCGCACCAGATTCAAGGTCTTGTAGCCCCGCAGCTTCGCGATCTGAATGAGGCAGCGGCCCACCACGGAGCCCGCGGCGGTCTGCACCAGCCAGTCTCCAGGGCCAAGTTTCAATTCCTCCACGGCCATGATCCAGGCAGTGAGGGGATTCACGATAACCTGGGCCGCGGCTTCGTCCGCTAGGCCATCGGGGATGGCCACGAGATTGTCGGCGGTGGTGATCACGTACTCCGCCCAGGAGCCCTGGAGGCCCAGGGGCACCACCCGCTGGCCGATGGAGAACCCGGATACTCCCTGCCCCAGCGCATCCACCAGGCTCAGGCCCTCCAGTCCGGCGATGGCGGGCAGCGGCGGCTTGCGGCCGTAGACGCCCTTCACTTGAAGCACGTCGGAAGGATTGATGGGGCGCAAGCGCATCGCCAGGCGGACTTCCCCCGGGCCTGGCTCGGGCACCGGGAGCTGGCGCATACGCAGCACTTCCTTGGGATCGCCAGGCTGCTCGAATTGCAAGGCGCGCATCAATTTTCCAGAACTCATTTATTTTTCTCCTTGGTTAGTGAGGGGACCTGGGCTCCCACGTCCGCCACGGAAATGCCCAGGGCATCGCCCGAAAGGCGCAGCGTGGCGCGGATGTCGCGGCCAGAATTCGTGTAATTGGCCTGGAGTTGGGGAACGGATCCTCGCAAGGCGCCCTCGATTTCCCATCCAGCCTTTTCCAGCGCAGCACGGTAGGCCGCCAGGAATTCCGCAGCCGCGGGCGTTTCAGACAGGTGGTATTCCTTGTCAATGAAGTTGACCATGGCGATGGTTTCTTTTCCACCCGGCAGTTTCAAGCCCACCGGGGCCTGGCTCACGGCGCTGGCTACCAGCTGCGCGCCGGGCCAGGGCGGCAGGTAGGGAAAGTTCTCCTTGCCGGTGGGAAGCTCCGGCGTGGGCCCCGGAATCGGCAGGGCCAGCACACGGGGCGCGGCTTTCTCCACCAGCACCACTTTAAGTTCTCCGCCGCCGATGGGTGCGATGCGCACCCAGCTTTCGGTCTCACCATCAAGGCGTTTTGCGATGCCCCGGGCCTCCCATTGCCACACCCAGCCAGCGGCTTCGAGTCCCGGTTTGAGGCTGGCCATAAGCGTCCTGGCGCCCATGGGCCGGGCTTCCGTGGAATGCAGGACGAAGCGCCAAGTGCGGCCCTGGACGGGCAGCTTCAGCAACCCATGGGTCGCGGGATTGAGCAGTTCGAAAACTTCGCGGTCGAAGGACCAGGCTTCGCGGTTCCCAGCTTTCACTTCCAGGCCCGCCGGCACTGGAAAATAGCTAGGCAGAACGAGGTCCAGAGGTGGCGCCTGGGCGAAGCCTGCTGAACACATCAGCGCGAGCGTCCCACTGCGGAGTTGATTGGAGATCATGCCTCCATGGTATCGGGATGTGTTTCAGTTCCGCAGGGGCTTGCCCTTGGTGAGGATGCTGTCCATGCGGGCCTGGGTTTTTTCGTAGCCGCAGAGTCGCGCGAAGGCCTGGCGTTCCAGTTCGAGGATGCGTTCTTCGGTGACTTCCTGCACGGGGCTCACATCGCCGCCGCAGAGGATATAGGCCAGTTCGCCCATGATGATGGCGTCGTGCTCCGACGCCAGGCCCTGGTGCTGGAAGTCCTTGACAGCGCTCCGAAGAGCTTCCACGCCACCCAGCCCCGGCAGTTTGAAAGTTCGCTGCTCAATTGGCTGGAAGTCAGCGGCCATCTTCAGCACTTCCTGTTTCGCGTCGTTCAGCAGGAAGGCCTTGTTCATCACACGCCGGTCCGTGCGGCGCAGGTAACCGTTTGCTTTAGCCTCGTCGAAGCTCGTGTTCACGTTGGCCGTGCCGATGAAGCCGAAAGCCGCCTTGATTTTGGGCATGGGACCCAGTTCGCCCTTGGCTTTCATGGCTTCTTCCATGCGCAGGAGCATCTGCAGGCAGCCGCCGCCCGCGGGAATGACGCCCACGCCCACTTCCACCAGGCCCATGTAAAGTTCCGCGTGGCCCACCACCCGCTGGCAGGCCATGGTCAATTCACAGCCGCCGCCTAGCGCCAGGTTGAAGGGCGCCGCCACCGTGGGAAAAGGCGCGTAGGTGAGCAGCCGCGCCGCGTACTGCAAGCGCCGGGAGGCTTCCTCGATCACATCGAACTGCTTGTCCTTGGCGGCGTTCAGCACGAAGACGAGATTGGCTCCGGCGCTGAAGTGCTGCCCCTGGTTGCCCAGCACCAGGCCCTTAAATTTGCCCGGAATGTGCTTCTGGAGCGTGTCCTCCATGAGCATCACGATGCCGTCGTCCAGGGCGTTCATCTTGGTGCGGAATTGCAGGCAGGCCACGTCATCGCCGATGTCTATGAGCTGCGCCGAGGAGTTCTCGGCGATGACCTTGCCCCGGCCGATTTCGCGCTTCAGCTGGATGACTTTCTTGTCTTCCTTGATCGGCACGAATTGCAGGGTGTTCGGGTCCAGCTGGGCCGAAGGCACGCCGTGTTCCCACTGGTAGAAGCTGGAGATGCCCTTGGCGAGCATCTTCCGCACGAGCTCCGGAACGGCCAACTCCTCGAAGTCCATGCGCGCCGCCACGCGATCCACGCCCAGCGCGTCCCACAATTCGAAGGGCCCGAGATCGAAGGCGAAACCGTTCTTGATGGCGTTGTCCACGTTGAGGGGCAGGTCGGTCACTTCCCCCAGGCGATTCACGGCATAGGTGAGATTGGGCGCGATGCAGCGCCAGGCCAGCTTTCCGGCCTCGCTATCGCTGGTGAGCAGGGTCCGTACGCGCTCGGCGGGATCGTCAATACCTTTCAGCTCCTTCAGGATCGGCCAATCTTTTTTGATCTGCAGGCGGTATTCGCGGGTAGCGGGGTCCAGGGCCAGAAAGGTCTTCCTGCCCTTCTCGTCCTTCTCGCCCTTCTTGAAAAACCCGCCTTTGGTCTTGTTGCCCAGGAGCTTGTTGTCGAGCATCCACTGGAGGTAATCCGGGCGCTTGAAGACATCGTGCGCTTCATCGTTGGGACAGAGATCGTACACGTTCTGGGCGGTGGCGGACATGATGTCCACGCCCGCCAGGTCCGCGGTCCGGAAGGACGCGGATTTGGCCCGGGCCGCGGCCTCGCCCAGCACCGAATCAATGACTTCGAAAGGGATGTGCTCGGTGAGCGCCAAGTGCAGCACCGACATGATGCCGTGGATGCCGATGCGGTTGCCGATGAAGGTGGGCGAGTCGAAGGCGGGCACCACTTCCTTGCCCAGCTTTTCTTCGAGCCAGGCGCTGAATTCCGCCGCGTGGGCGGGGTCCACATCCGGCCCCTTCACAAATTCCAGCAGCCGCAGATAGCGAACGGGGTTGAAGAAGTGCGTGATGACGAAGTGCTTCTGAAAAGCTTCGGTACGCCCTTCCACAAGCAATTTCAGCGGAATGCCCGAGGTGTTGGAGCTGATCCACGCGCCCGGTTTCAGATGTTGTTCCAGCCGCGCGTAGAGATCGCGCTTGACCTGGAGATCCTCCTTCACCACCTCCACCACCCAATCGCAGTCCGCCAGGCGGTCCAGGTGGTCCCGCAGATTCCCCGGACGGATCTTCTTCAAGTACGATTCGTGCATCATCAGCGCGGGCTTGCTCTTGCGCAGTCCCGCGAGGGCGCCTTCCGCCAGCTTGTCCGGCGCCGCGTCGTCAATGACGATGTCCAGCAGCTCCACCGAGCAGCCCGCCGAGGCCACGTGGGCCGCGATCCCGCTGCCCATCACGCCCGAACCAAGTACCGCGATTTTTTTGATGTCCATGGTCAACCTCAAGAATTGAAACCGCGAATGGCGCGAATTCACGCGAATATTTGGCCGGTTAGAAAACCAGGAACGACGCTGCGGAATGCGGAATTATTGAAGCTCATTTTTCGCGTTCATTCGCGTCATTCGCGGTTCCAAATTCAGATCCTCTCGATCACCGTAGCGATGCCCTGGCCGCCGCCGATGCACATGGTGGCCAGTCCGTAGCGGCCCTTGCCGTCTTCCAGGCGGGACAGGAGGGTCGTGAGGATGCGGGCGCCGCTGCAGCCCAGGGGATGGCCAATGGCGATGGCGCCACCCCAGGCGTTGATCTTGGCCGGGTCGAAGCCGCCCTCGCGGATCACCGCGAGGCTTTGCGCGGCGAAGGCCTCGTTCAATTCGATGGCATCGAGCTGATCCAGGGTGAGTCCCACGCGGCTCAGCACTTTCCGCGTGGCGGGCACAGGGCCAATGCCCATGCGGTCCGGTTCCACACCAGCCACTGCCCCACCAAGGATGCGGGCCCGGGCTTTTAATCCGGCGGCTTTGGCGGCCTCTTCTTCCATCACCAGCAGGAAGGCCGAGCCGTCCGTCAACGGAGAGCTGTTGCCGGCGGTCACGCTGCCATCCTTCTGGAAGGCGGCCTTGAGTTCACCGAGCTTTTCGAGGGAGGTGTCGGCCCGTACGCACTCATCGCGGTCCAGGGCCACGTCCTTGCCTTCGAGGTTCTTGGTTTTCAAGGGCACGGTTTCCTTGGCGTACTTGCCCGCCGCCCAGGCCGCGGCCCCTTTCTGGTGGCTGTTGTAAGCGAACTCGTCCTGCTCGCGGCGGCTGATGCCATATTCCTTCGCCAGGATTTCCGCCGTGATACCCATGGAACAGTAGGCCTGTGGATAGTGCTCGGCGAGCCAGGGATCCAGGCTTGGATTGAAGCCGCCCATGGGCACCTTGGACATGGATTCCACGCCGCCCGCCAGGAACACATCCCCCGCCCCCGCCAGGATGGCGCGGGCCGCCATGAGCACCGACTCCTGGCTGGACCCGCAGAACCGATTCACTGTGGTGGCGCTGGAGGTGAAGGGCAGGCCCGCGCGGAAGGCGATCATTCGGGCCACGTTCATGCCCTGTTCGCCCTCGGGCATGGCGCAGCCCACGATGACATCTTCGAGTACGCTCCAATCCTTCAGCAGCGGTTTGATGGCCTCGATCACCAACGCTCCCATGGTCTCTGGCCGCGTGGCGGCCGTACTGCCTTTGATGGCCCGGCCGATGGGCGTGCGCTTGGCTTCAACGATGACGGCAGATCGCATGGTGGGCTCCTCGATGCAGTGAGCCTAGCACCGAGGCCCGGGTGATTTCATCGCCTACCCGCGGTCGAATGGAAACTATTTGGACTGAACCTCACACGCTGATTCCGATATCCCAACCTGGCGTAGCCAGAACCAAGCCTTCATTTTCGATTTTCGATTGACGATTGACGATTGACGATTGACGATTGGGAACCCCCATCACCCATTGGGTTTTAATCGAAAATCGAAAATCGAAAATCTTGCCAGATTCGCGCAGGATCTCGAGATCAAGGAACGAATGGCCATGCCTCCCCCTAGCGCCGTGTCCCCCATGGAACCTCTGCTGGTTGAATGCCGGAAGGTCATCGTTGGCCAGAACCTCCTGCTCAATCGCTTGCTGGTGGCCCTGCTCTGCCGAGGGCATGTCCTGCTGGAGGGACTGCCGGGCCTGGCGAAGACGCGCACCATCAAGACCCTGGCCGGTGCCAGCCGGATGATCTTCCGCCGCATCCAGTTCACACCGGACCTGCTGCCCAGCGATGTGGTGGGCACCCTCATTTTTGATCCCAAGAATCTGACTTTCACCCCCAAGCGGGGGCCGATTTTCGCGAATCTGCTGCTGGCGGACGAGATCAACCGGGCCCCCTCCAAGGTTCAAAGCGCCTTGCTGGAAGCCATGGAAGAGCGCCAGGTGACCCTGGGGGACGAAAGCTTCCCGCTGCCGGACCCCTTCCTGGTGCTGGCCACGCAGAACCCCTTGGAGCAGGAAGGCACTTTCCCCCTGCCCGAAGCCCAGATGGACCGCTTCCTCTTCAAGCTTCGCGTGGACTACCCCGGCCCTGCGGAAGAAGTGGAAGTGCTGCGCCGGGCCGATGGCAACGAAGAGGTGGTGAAGGCCATCGCCGACGGCCCCACCGTCCTGGCCATGGGCCAGCAGGCCGCCAGGGTCCGCCTGGATGATGCCATCCGCGCCTACATCGTGAAACTGGTGCAGGCCACGCGGCCCGGGCATGGCAAGGATTGGAAAGGCCGGGAGAACATCCGCTGCGGAGCCAGCCCAAGGGCATCGTTGGCTCTGCAGATCGCTTCCAAGGCCCTGGCCTACCTCGCGGGGCGGGATCACGTGCTGCCGGACGACGTGGTCAACCTGGCCCCGGACGTGCTGCGCCATCGCCTGCTGCTCACCTATGAAAGCGAAGCCGATGGCCTGACGACGGATCAGGTGATCACCCAGCTGCTGCAATCCGTTCCCAGGCCCTGACATGAACGAGGGGGGACCGCCCGCTCCCTTCGGTCGCTCTGCGTCCCCCCTCGTGCTCCCCCACGTGATGGCCGGGCGAAGC
>JAJYMZ010000164.1 GCA_021786615.1 Acidobacteriota bacterium | reverse complement strand
GCTGTGTAGGCGAAAAGCTTGATTAGAGCATCCGGTAAATAAAAACAATCACAGAGAAAAGCAGAGACCGCGGAGGTTCGCAGAGTTTTTCAACCCCAAGCTCTTCTCCCCTGAGAACCTTCAGTACCTCTGAGAACCTCTGCGATTTTAGTTCTGACTGAATGATGTCTTTCGAATCGGTTCAAGTGTTGCTACCGATCCATACTTGCCGCGAACACGCTGGGGAAGCGCGCCAGGAAGGCGATGGCATGCTGCAGCTCGCGCAGATCCACGCACTCGCCGATTTTGTGGGTGTTCTGCTCGATGCCGGGGCCGAGGCCGAACATGGCCGGATGCTTGTAGGCGCCGGAAACGACCCATTGCTTGGCCGCGCTGACTGGAATGGCGGTGTCATCTTTGGGCACCGGGAATCCGACGCCATCGGTGGAGAAGATCCAGCGCTCCACCCGCGGCTCCTGCTGGATGGTGCCGCCTTCGCCGCGCTGCCCCTTCACGTGCGGCGTGATGACCGCCTTGTAAGTGCTCACCGCCGCCTGGATCGCGGGATGCTCTTCGGGAGTGACCCAACCCAGGTAGACCTGTGGATTGTTGAGGACGAAGCCCTTCCAGGTGGGTTGATCATAGATCGGAATACCGATGTCCACCTTGAGCCCCGCGGCCCGCGCCGCGCCCACGGCGGCCAGGGCTTCAATATCCTGCACCGACTTTTCAGGAGTTTCGCCCACGGTCAGGCGACGGTCGAAGCGGAACACGAAGCGGTCCGGCACGGCGCAATCGCTGGGAGTGTCGAGATGGGCCCAGGACGCGGTGCGGGTTCCGTGGCCCAGGAAATCATTCTCGAGGAAACCGATGCGCTGCTCGTATTTCTCCGCCGCCTCCTTGAGGATCGCGCCGCTGTATTCGAGCGGATTCAAGCCCTCCCATGGCATCGAGCCATGGCAGGAGCGGCCCGTCACCGAGACCTCGATCTGCATGCGTCCGCGCTGGCCGCGGTAGATCCCCAGCGCGCCCTTTTTCGAGCAGCCGGTGCCTTCGGTGAGGATCACCACATCGGGAATCAGCTCCGCCTTCGCGCCCGGCAGCACTTTGCCGGTGATGAACATGGGGCCGCCGCCATCGTTGTCCTCTTCGGCCACGGTGGCGTAGGCGCGGACGATGACGCCATGAAGGGCTCCTTCGGGCGCCAGTTCCAGCAGGATTTTCGTGGCCACGGCTTCGGCGATGACACCGCCCAGCTGGTCCGCGGAGCCACGGCCGAAGAGCAGGTGCTCCCATTCCGAGTCGGGAGGCAGCCAGCCCAGCTCTTTCTTGAGAAAGGCCTTGTCCAGCTTCGCAGGATCCACCAGGCCGTCGTAGGCGTCCACGCCGCCGCCGATCTTCTCCAGCCATTGCGGGCGGAGGGCCTTCACCGTATCGGTATGCCCATCGAGGTAGATAACCTTTTTCTGCGCGGATGGAATGCCATCGCTGGGGTCTTCCACCACCCACACCAGGTTGCCGAAATCGTCAAAGGAGACATCCTCCGGCCTTCGCACGGCCTGGATCTCGATGATCTTTTTCCGCAGGTATTCGATGCGCGGGAATTCGTGGTTGGACAATCCGCAGCGCGCGTCGCCGCCCGCATCCTCGGGCTTACCCACATAGTCGGCGGGGATCCGGATGACTTCACGAAGCAGCTCGGCGGCGAGCGGCCGGTATTTGGCGGCAAGCTCAGCGACATGGGTGTCCAGGTTGGTTTCTACGTGGATTTCTGGGTTTGACATATGAATCTCCGGGTTTCGGGAATGAATGATTGTTGGGCTCAACGCGCGATCACAATCGGGATCAAATCACGGAGCAGGGGTGGGCTCGCGTGAGTGGTGGCGCGGAGCGCCCTTCCCAGCACCCCATTCATCCCCTTTATCCCTGTTGAAAAAGTTTTTAAAACAAGGATGAAGGGGATGGAGGGGATCAAGGACAAGCGGCCAGCTACTTCGGGCTTGGTGATATTTGGTTTTTTCATCTGCGAAATCTGCGGCTTCCTGTTTCCTGTTTTCATGGCTGAATCACCTTGGGTTTCTTCCCCAGGGCTTTCATCGCGCGCATGGGCAGGGTCGTGCGGCGCAGGCCGTCGAAGGCGCAGAGCGCGTTGGCCACGGCGGCGGCGGTGGGCACCAGGCCGATCTCGCCTACACCTTTCGCACCGTAGGGACCGTGCTCGTCGGGCACTTCGACACCGATGACCTCCATGACAGGCATGTCGCGGGCGCGGAGGATGCCCAGGTCCGACATCTTGAAGGACACGGGCCACCCATCCTTGAATGGGAACTCTTCGGTCAGGGCGTAGCCCAGGCCCATGTGGAGCGAACCTTCGATCTGGCCTTCGAAAAGGGTGGGATTCATGATCCGGCCCGCGTCGTGGGCGGCGGTGATGCGGGTGATCTTCCCGGTCCCGTCCAGTTCCACAAGTTGGGCCGCGAAGCCATAGGAGTAGTGGGTCACCACATCCTTTCCTGGCGGGGGTTCGTGGCCCACTTTGGTGGTCCAGTCGCAGACCCACTCGCCCCGGTATTCCCTGCCCACCAGGCTCTCCAGCGTCTTGCCGGCGGCCAGATCCCGCTTGAGATCCTTGCTGGCTTCGCGCACGGAATTCCCCACCAGGGAGGTGCCGCGGGAGGCGGTGGTCATGCCGGCCCCGGCCTCCTCGTTGGTCTCGACCCGGACTTCGATGAAGCGCGGATCAATGCCGGTCTCCTCCACCAGCGTCTGGATCGCCATGGTGTAGACGCCCTGGCCCATTTCACACCAGCCGTGGTGCACCACCACGCGGTCCGCGGCTTCGATGACGATCTTCGCCTTGCCGAAATCCGGCATGCCGCAACCGATGCCGGTGTTCTTGATGCCAGCGGCGATGCCGGCGCAGCTGGCGGCGTAGAAGCGGTCTTTCAGGGCTTCCAGACAGGCCCGGACGCCGACCCCAGAGCGCAGGATCTGGCCCGTGGCGGTGGCTGTACCCTCCACCAGGGCGTTGTCCCAACGGAACTGCCAGCGGTCGAAGCCGCCCATCTTGCAAAGCTCGTCCATGCAGGATTCGATGGCGAAGCAGGACTGGTTGGCGCCGAAGCCCCGCATGGCGCCGCAGGGCACGTTGTTGGTGATGACCGCGGTGCCGGTCACGTGGACGTTGGGCACCGTGTAGGCTCCGGCGGAATGGGCGACGGCCCGCTCGATGACCTTCATGCCGACGCTGGCGTATGCGCCGGAATCCGAATGCATGGTCGCCACGAGTCCTGTGAGCTTGCCATGCTCATCGCAGCCCAGGGCGTACTCCATGACGATGGGGTGCCGTTTGGGATGCATGCGCAGGGATTCGGCGCGCGTCAGGCGCACCATCACCGGCAGATTCGTATGCCAGCAAAGCAGTGCCGCATGGCCCTGTGTCGTAAGGTCCTCTTTGCCGCCGAAACCGCCGCCGTTCTGCACCTGCACCACGTTCACCAGGCGCTCGGGCAGATCCAGCAGATCCGCCAATTGCTTGCGGTCCTCGTAGACGCCCTGGCCGCAGTCGTAGACCTTGACGCCGCGCTGGCCGTCCTTTTCCCAGGGCAGGGCGAGGGTGGCTTCCATTTCCAGAAAGGCGTGCTCGATGCGCTGGGTGGCGAAGCGGTGGCGGGTCACAAAGGCCGAGGTTTTCAGGGCCGCTTCGGCATCGCCAAACTCGACCTCGGACACGGACAGGACGTTTCCCGTCTCGGTGATCTGGGGGGCGCCGGGCCTCAAGGCTTCGAAAATATCCGTGACGGGGTCCAGCACCTCGTACTGCACCTTGATGCGGGCGACGGCTTCGCGGGCGGCTTCTTCGGTGGAGGCGGCCACGGTGGCCAGCACGTCCCCGATGTAGCGGGTGATCTCGCCCTCGGCCACCAGCACGGGCCAATCCTTGAAGATCATCCCCACGATGCGTTTTCCGGGAACGTCCTGGGCCGTGAGGATCCGCACGATGCCCGGAACTTGCAGCGCTTCGGAGATATCAATGCACAGCACCTTGGCTCTTGGATGGTCCGAGAAACGAAGGGCGCCATGGATCATGCCGGGCTCTTTCATGTCCGCCACGAACACACGCTCACCGAGCACGGACTCGCGGCCCGTGTACTTCCCGAGCCGGGAACCCACCCTGCCTACTCCTTCGGCGGGCGTCACCGGCCTGCCTTCGCGCAAAGCTTCGGCCGCGCATTCGATGGAATCCACCACCTTCTTGTAGCCCGTGCAGCGGCATAGATTCCCCGAAAGCCCATCCGTGATTTCCTGACGTGTCGGGTTCGGATTTTTATCGAGGATGGCCTTGGCTTTCATCACGATGCCGGGCGTGCAGAAGCCGCACTGGACGCCGCCCTTGATCACGAAGGCATCCGCAAAGGCATCCCGTTCAGCGGTCGAGAGACCTTCCAAGGTCGTCACCTGCTTACCGGCGACATCCTTCATTTTCATCCGGCAGCTCAACCGGGCCACCTGGTCCACCAGGACCGTGCAGCAGCCGCAGATGCCCTCGCCGGAACAGCCATCCTTGGGGCTGATGATGCCCTCCACTTCCCGCAGGTAGGTGAGCAGGCTCATGTCCAGAGGGGCGTCGCAGGTTTTGGATTGGCCGTTGAGCTCGAACTCCATGGCTCCGGCTCCCGAGAAGAATTGTGGTGGTTCGTGGATGGGAATGGATTGGTTCGCATCAACGGATTGGGACCCTTATTTTAGGGCTCCCAGGGTGGGTGTCAAAATATTTATCATGATAGATAAAAATTTTATTGATATCCTTCCTGCCTTCGCGCGGCCCTCGAT
>JAJYMZ010000275.1 GCA_021786615.1 Acidobacteriota bacterium | reverse complement strand
GAACCGCGCCCCAACCCTGCACCGCCTGGGCATCCAGGCCTTTGAGCCGGTGCTGGTGGAAGGCAAGGCCATCAAGATCCACCCGCTCGTCTGCACCGCCTTCAACGCGGATTTCGACGGCGACCAGATGGCCGTCCACGTGCCTTTGAGCCCCATGGCCCAGATCGAGGCCCACGTGCTCATGATGTCCACCCAGAACATCCTGAACCCTTCCAATGGCAAGCCCAACGTGGTGCCCAGCCAGGACATCGTGCTCGGCGCGTACTACCTCACGAAAAAGCGCCCGGACCGCAAGGGCGAGGGCATGATCTTCGGGAACATGAACGAAGTCGTGGCGGCCCATGACTGCGGCATCGTCGAGACCCACGCCATCATCCAGCTCCGCTACACCGGCGTAATGGTGGACACGGAGGCCTGGCACGCCTCGGACCCGAAGAAGCGCAGCGAGCAGGAAGTGTTCGAGTGCCACTCCCAGAAGGTGGAGAACTCCCTCATCACCACCACCGTGGGCCGCGTGATCTTCAACATGGCCCTGCCCGAGGAGGTCCCCTTCATCAACGGCCTCCTCAAGAAGGAAGGCCTGCTTTCCCTGGTGAACCGCTCCTACAAGCTCAATGGCCCCGAAGTGACCATCCGCATGCTGGATGCCATGAAGGACATCGGATTCCTCTGGGCCATGAAGGCGGGCGTCTCCGTGGGCATTGACGATCTCATCGTGCCCGCCACCAAGCCCAAGCTCATCAAGGAAGCCACCGAGGAAGTCCGCGCCATCGAGAAGGAAGCTTTTGAAGGCCGGCTGGACAGCGCCACGCGCTACAACCGCATCCTGGAAGTCTGGTCGAGGACCGCCGACCAGGTGGCCAACGACATGATGAAGAACATGGAGAAGAAGAACAACGAAGAGAAGTATCTCAACTCCGTGTACATCATGGCGGACTCCGGCGCCCGGGGCTCCAAGACCCAGATCCGGCAGGTCGCCGGCATGCGCGGCCTCATGGCGAAGCCCTCCGGCGACATCATCGAGACGCCCATCACCGCCAACTTCAAGGAAGGCCTGAGCGTCCTCCAGTACTTCATTTCCACCCACGGTGCCCGGAAAGGACTAGCGGACACCGCGCTCAAGACCGCGGATTCCGGCTACCTCACCCGCAAGCTGGTGGACGTGGCCCAGGACGTGATCATCAACGAGGACGATTGCGGCACCCTGGACGGCATCGAGGTGGCCGCCATCGTCAACAGCGACGGCACCATCCGCTCCCGTCTCCGCGACCGCATCATGGGCCGCGTGACCCTGGAAGATGTTTTCGATCCCTATTCCAAGGAGAACATCGCCCCCGCCGGCACGCTGCTCAGCGAAGATCTCGCCTTCAAGGTCGAGACCTCCGGCATTGCGAGCGTCCACATCCGCTCGGTGCTCACCTGCGAAGCCAGGCGCGGGGTTTGCGCCAAGTGCTACGGCCTGAATCTGTCCACGGGCAAGCTCGTGGACCAGGGCGAAGCCGTGGGTGTCATCGCCGCCCAATCCATCGGTGAACCCGGCACCCAGCTCACCATGCGCACCTTCCACGTGGGTGGCGCCGCGAGCAGGGCCTCCGAGAAGAGCACCCACGAGGCCCAGACCCAGGGCTTCGTGAAACTGGACGGCATGAAGACCGTCAAGAACCGCAAGGGCGAACTGCTGGCCCTCAGCCGGTCCGGCTTCATCCTGGTGGTGGACGGCGCCGGCAACGAGCGTGAGCGCTACAAGGTCGCGCCGGGCGCCATGATCCGCGTGAAGAATGGCGAGGAAGTGGAGCCCAAGACGGTGCTCGCCGAGTGGGACCCCTACAACGACTACGTCATCACCGAAAAAGCGGGCATCGTGGACTTCAAGGAATTCGAGCCCAACGTGTCCTACGTCGAGGAGCGCGATCCCATCGCGGGCCGTTTCCGCCGCAAGGTCATTGATCCCACCGACGACAAGCTGCACCCGCACATCAACGTCAAAGGCGAAAACCACAAGGTGCTGGTCCGCTACAACATTCCCACCTCCGCCTACATCGAAGTGGAAGAGGGCCAGGAGCTGAGCCCCGGCGACGTGCTGGCCAAGACGCCCCGGCAGCAGGCCAAGACCTCCGACATCACCGGCGGCCTGCCCCGGGTGACGGAGCTGTTCGAAGGCCGCAAGCCCAAGGACCCGGCCATCATTTCAGAAGTCACTGGCATCGTGACCTACGGCAACCGCGTCCGCGGCAACCAGAAGGTCATCGTCGAAAGCGAGACCGGGGAAAAGGGCGAGTACCTGATCCCCCGCGGCAAGCACATCCAGGTCCAGGACGGCGACGAGATCCACTCCGGCGAGAAGCTCACCGAAGGCGCCGTCTCTCCCCACGATCTGCTGAAGGTCGAGGGCGACAAGGCGCTCCAGGCCTTCCTGGTGAACGAGGTGCAGGAGGTCTACCGCGCCCAGGGCGTGACCATCAACGACAAGCACATCGAAACCATCATCCGGCAGATGATGCGCTGGGTCATGATCACCGACGTGGGCGACACTATGCTCATCGTCGAAGAGAAGGTGGATAAGAACCGTTTTAAGGACATTAACGAGCAGGCCATGCGGGATGGCGGCCTCCCCGCCACCTGCGAGCCGCTGCTGCTGGGCATCACCAAGGCCGCGCTCACCTCAGAGAGTTTCATCTCCGCCGCCTCCTTCCAGGAGACCACAAGGGTCCTCACCGAAGCCGCCCTCGAAGGCCGGGTGGACTATCTCCGCGGCTTGAAGGAGAACGTCATCCTGGGCCGCCTCATCCCGGCGGGCACCGGCATCCCCGCTTACCGCAACCTAGAGATCGAGGAAGGCCAGTATCCCGAAATCACCTACACGGAAAACCTGCTGGGCGATGATTTCGACGACGAGTACAGCCGCATGGCCGCCCACGTCGAGGAACTGCAAGGCCTCACCGAGTTCGACGGAGAGGACTAAACCCGATTGTCAATGTCCCGAAAAAGAGCCGCGCGAGCGGCTCTTTTTATTCTTAGCGTCATTTGACCCCTCACTGTACCGCTACCGCCAGCGACGCCATTTCCGTAAGAGCGGCGGTAATCCGTTCGTGGGCTAAAAATGCACCGTTCGCGGGTTTTCGCATCTCCCCTACTACAGGGGTAACTATGCTCATGGGGCTTCAAGACAACCACACCACCACCTATACTCACCATGCCCGGCAGATCTCCTTGTCAAAAACTTAACATCTCTTAACCCACGGCCCGATCCTTCCTATGGGCACAATCAAAGAATCATAGTTTGTTGGGTTTTCTACGTATTTGGGGGTCTTTTCATGTTCCACCATATTTCACGGGTTCTGCTTTCTTTATGCGTAGTGACTGCACTGCCCCTTGCAGCGGCCATAGGCATCACCATCAGCCCCACCACCGCCACTGTGAACCAGGGCGCCACCCAGCAGTTCACCGCAACCGTCACTGGGACCACCAACACCGCGGTCACGTGGAAGGTGACGGGCACCGGGAACGGCACCGTCACCACCGCGGGCCTTTACAAGGCGCCCATCAAGGCGGGCACTTTCACCCTGACCGCCACCAGCAAAGCCAACACCACCAAGAAAGCCACCGCCACCATTACGGTCCCGGCCATCACGATCTCTGTGAGCCCGGCCACGGCGACGCTTGCTGGGGGCACCCAGACCACCTTCACGGCGACGGTGACTGGCGCGGCCAATATCGGTGTCACCTGGTCTGTCACCACTTAGGAGCGCACCATGCGCCATCTCTCACTCTTCTGCACGCCCATCGTGGCCATGTTGGTGGCTGCGCCATCGGCAGCTCTATTCGCCGGTGAGGTGAAGGATGCGCCAAGCGCCAGCCAGGCTGTGCCGATCAAATTTGGAACAGTTGATGCCGTGAGTGGGCAGATCTCCATGCGGGTACCCTTGGGACCGGCGTTGCCCGGGCGCATTCCCGTGGGCTTCATGTGGTCGCTCCAGACATCCGGTGGGCTCCGTAGTTCGAGTTCGGGTGCCAATGTCGGCGGGACCTTTCGTCCCGTGGAGTGGCCCGAAGATATTCGAGATGCGGGCGCATCTCGGTACACGGTGCTCGTGAACGGTGAGCCTTGGTCCTTTCTCCCGAAGACCATGCTCGATCCGAACGCTCTTCCAAACTCCTCGACGATCCGATCCTGGATGGCCGCACGACAGGTGGATGACGGCCGTGCCGATGCCCTCGCCTATGCCCAGGGCCAGAGCCAATACCTCACCTTTGTGTTGGATGCAGTGAACTGCTCTTCAGATGGCACCCGTTTCTATGCCATCTACCATTGGGACGTGGCCCAGTTCTACATCGTCAAAGAACTAACCCCGGCCAAGAGCTTCCCCAAACGCCATGCCGTGCTCTACGGACAATCCGCCATTTGGTCCAACGGCCCGAACCAGAGTCTGTTCACCAACACCTGGGGCGACAAGGTGACTGTAGATGAAAGTCTCGGCCAGCCTGGAGCGCCCCGCACCATCAGGATCGCCAATGCCGCGGGGCAGTGGGTCCAGTTGGATATCGCCTTGGTGGGAAGCCCCGTGGGCTACTGGTCCGACGGCATTGGCATCGTAGACAGCGCAGCTACCCTCAGTGTCACCACCAGCCTGCCCCTGCCAACCGCGACGTTAGAAGGACGCTACCGCTCAAAACAGCGGGGAATCTACAACAGTACAGTGAATCCCTACAAGGGAATTTGGGACGCTGGTTTTCTTCCAACAAAGATCACGCAACAAGCAGGTGGGGAGTCAAGGGCAACCCTATTGGAATGGGGGAGCACCGTCACACTTGCACCCCCACG
>JAJYMZ010000303.1 GCA_021786615.1 Acidobacteriota bacterium | reverse complement strand
CCCCCATTTTTGTACCGCGTCTTAGGGGGTACCTGGAGCCCGCGCGGAGACCCTTGCGGAACCCAGGCAGCAAGGCCCGCACTTTATAGACGCGCCACAAGATTCAGCCAGAATCCAATCGGATCGGCCTCATGAAAATCCCATCGAAGCAATCCCGTCCCTACCGGCGCTACTATGTGGCGTTTTTCGTTGCCATCACCTTGATCCTGCTGGCCGCGGGCTACCGGTACTACCGGGGCGAGATCAAACTCATCCTTGGACACAAGCAGGAAGAACTAGCCGCCATCGGGAAACTGAAATCCCAGGAGATCCAGGATTGGCGAAAAGCGCAATTGCGCGACGCCGATAAGGTTGCGAGGGACCCTCAAGTCATCCATGATGCCGCGGACCTTCTACGTAATCCCGGTTCCTCGGCTGATCGGGCCGATTTGCAGAAACGGCTGCAAGTTGAAACGCTGGGGAATGAATTTCAACAGGCCATACTGTTCGCCCCGAACGGCCGCTTGGAGGCCAGCAGCGATCCCCCGCCAAGTATTCTAGGGGAGGCGACGCAGCGGGCCATCGCGGCTGCTTTGACCCGTAATGAGTCAGTGATATCTGATTTCTTCCGTGAACCGGAAGGCGCTGCCTGCCTGGATATCGCGGCACCCGTGAAAGGTGCCGACGGACAGCCTCTTGCCGTGGTGGTTCTGCGCCACGCTGCCTCCTTGGGCCTGTTCCCCATGATTCAATCCTGGCCCATCCCGAGCCGCAGTGGCGAGGTCCTGCTGGCCCAACGGTTGGGCGGAGAAGCCGTTCTGCTGAATGATCTCCGCGATCAGTCCAACACCGCCCTGGCTTTGAGCGTTCCGATGAGCAGGACCGATCTTCCGATTGTCCAAGCGGTGCTTGGCAAACGGGGACCGTTTCTAGGCAAGGCTTATCGAGGTTTTGAAGTCTTGGCGAATCTGCGCCGGATTCCGGATTCGCCCTGGTCTCTGGTGACCATGGAGAAGGCTGACGACGTTATGGCCGAAGTACGGCATCGGGCTCTCCTGCTCAGTCTCATGGTGGGGTCCCTGATCCTGGGGCTTGCCGCCGCGACGACCGCGCATTTTTTCAGGCACCAGCAGGCCAGGCTTTTCCACGATCTTTACCAGCTGGAATTCCAGCAGCGCGAAGCCCATGAAATCTTCCGCACCACCCTGTACAGCATCGGCGATGGCGTCCTGACCACGGATAGCACGGGCCTTGTGCGGGAGATGAACCCGGTGGCCCAGAAACTCACCGGCTGGCCTGAAGACGAGGCCCAGGGTGAACCCCTGAATCAGGTTTTCCGCCTCATCAACGAGGACACCCGGGCCACGGTGGAAAGCCCCGTGGACCAAGTTCTTCGGAAGGGCGCGGTGGTGGGCCTGGCCAATCACACGCTGTTGATCACCCGGGATGGCATCGAACGCCCCATCGCCGACAGCGCTGCGCCCATCCTCGATGAGAGCGGCGCCATCAGCGGCGTGGTGCTGGTCTTCAAGGATCAAACCGCCGAGCGCACGGCGCAAAAGGAGCTGCGGAAGAGCGAACAGCGGTTGCGGGCCATCATCGAAGCCGAACCGGAATGCGTGAAACTCATGGACTCGAATGGCCAGCTGCTGGAGATGAACCCCGCGGGCCTGGCCATGCTCGAAGCGGATTCATTGGAGGAGGTTCAAAACAAGGGGCTGACCACTTTCATTCACCCGGAATTCCATGCAGCTTTCAGGGCTCTGCACGAACGCGTGATGAGTGGTGAAAGCGGAACACTGGAGTTCGAAGTCACGGGGTTGAAGGGCACGCGAAGATGGCTCGATACCCACGCGGTGCCCCTGCGGGACGCGAACGGTCAGGTTTCATTGCTGTTGGGTATCTCCCGTGACATCACTGAACGCAAAAATGGGGAACAGAAGCGCCGGGAAGCCGATGCGCGCATTCGCGAGCAGGCGTCCCTGCTGGACAAGGCCCATGACGCGATCATGGTGCGGGACATGGATCACCGGGTCCTGTACTGGAACAAGGGCGCCGAGCGGCTTTATGGGTGGACAGCCGAAGAAATGATCGGTCGAATGCCCATGTCTATGGTCTATGACGATTTGGGGGATTTTCAGGCAGCTCAAGCGCAGGTATTGGCCAAGGACGAGTGGACTGGCAGCATCCAACAGCGGCGAAAAGACGGCTGCATGTTGACCATCGAGGCACACTGGACGCTTGTAAGGGATGAGCAGGGCCAACCACGCTCCATTCTCGCCATCAACACCGATATCACAGAAAGGGCGGAGGCCGAGCGCGAGCTTAAGCAGTACACGGAGCGGTTGAAATCTCTGCGGGAAATTGACGCCGCGATTCTCGGAGCGCGCTCGACCACAGAGCTGGTGCGGGGCGCTCTGGCCAGGCTCCGGAGGATCGTGCCCTTCGAGCGCGCGGCGGTGGTGCTGTTCGACCAGAACTTGACCGAGGGCAACGTCCTGGCAGTGGACCAGAACACCCCTTGGCTGCCCTTGGCGGGTGAAGCCCGGCCCATCGCCGACTTCCACGATCTCAAGGAACTGCTTTCAGGGCCATTCCTCGACCTGCGGGACTTGGAGGAAGTACATGGTTGCACCATGGAAGAGCTGCTGCTTTCCCAAGGCTTGCGCGATCTTGTTTACATTCCCATGGAAAGCGAAGGCAGTGTGCTGGGCTTTTTGGCCCTCTCCGCGGTCGCCCCAGGCGTGCTGAAACCGGAACACACAGAAATCGCCTTGGACATGACCGACCAGCTGGTGATAGCCATCCAGCATATGCGGCTGAAGGAAGAACTTGAGCTGTCGAACCAGCAGCTGGAGTCCAGGGTGGAAAAACGCACGGCCGAACTGCGAACCACCGTGGCCACCCTGCAGGTCCTGGAAGGTGAACTGCGGAAGAGCGAAGCCGAGGCCCGGGCCGCCAGCGAAGCGAAATCAACCTTCCTGTCCTCCATGAGCCACGAGTTGCGCACGCCGCTCATCGGCGTCACCGGCATGTTGGAAATTCTCTCGCAAAGCGACCTCGACACCCAGCAGCGCCGCGTGGTGAGCGTCATCCACGAATCCTCTGAGAGCCTGCTGCAGATCATCGGCGACATCCTGGATTTCTCGAAAATCGAAGCGGGCAAGCTGGAGCTTTCCCCCCAGACCTTCTCGGCGCGGGCTCTGCTGGAATCCATATCGCACACCTTCCGATCCGCCATCTCCGCCAAAGGCTTGAACCTCATCATGGATGTGGACCCGCGCCTGGCCCCGGCCCACGTGGCCGATGTCCTGCGTATCCGGCAGATCCTGAACAATTTCCTGAGCAACGCGGTGAAGTTCACCGAAAGCGGCGCCATTACGCTGAGGGTCCGAAGGCTGGAAGCGCGGGATGGCCATGAATCCTTGGCCTTCGAAGTGCAGGACACCGGCATCGGCGTGTCCCCTGAAAACCAGGCCAAACTCTTTGAGCCCTTCGCCCAAGCCGAAGCCAGCACCACGCGGCGTTTCGGCGGCACGGGATTGGGTCTGGCCATCTCCCGGCGGCTGGCGGATTTGATGGGCGGGAACCTGTCCATGCAAAGCACCTTGGGCCGGGGCACCACCATGACCTTGGCCGTGAACCTGCATGTGGGGGATGAACGGGACATCGTGAACCCCAATGCCCCGGACCCCTCCAAAGCCATGCCCACGCGGCCCGCGCCAAGCATCGAAGCCGCTGAGCAGGAACACAGCCTGATCCTGTTGGCGGAAGACCACCCCACCAATCGCATCGTGCTCATCCAGCAAGTGAACCGGGCGGGCTTCGCCCTGGAAGTCGCGGAAGACGGGCAGGAGGCATTCGAGCGATGGCAAAGCGGACGCTATGCCCTGATCCTCACCGATCTGCACATGCCGCGCATGGATGGCTACCAATTGACCCAAGCCGTGCGGGACTGGGAGCGCGCCCACGGACGGCTGCGAACGCCCATCCTGGCTCTCACGGCCAATGCCATGGGCGGCGAGGCCGAGCGCTGCCTGGAGCTGGGCATGGACGACTACCTGATCAAACCCGTGACCATTCCCTTGCTGGCTTCCAAACTGAATCAATGGCTGCCCCAGGTGAAGCTTGAAGCGCAGGAAGCATCGGCGCCGCCCTCATCCAGTGCCGCGGAGTTGCTGCCCGGCCTGGATTCCCAAACGCTGCTGGACCTGTGCGATGCCAATGTGGCGTCTGCGCAAGAAATCTTGAGTGATTTCATCGCGGCCACAAAAGCTGATCTGGTGGTCATGCAGGACGGCCTGCGGCAAAAGGACGCGCCCTGCATCGCGCGGCAAGCTCACCGCATCAAAGGCTCCGCTTCCATGATCGGCGCCCGGGACCTGGCGGACAGGGCCACAAAACTGGAAGCCTATGCCAAGATGAATGCCCCCGAATGGGAAACGATCCAGGAACACCTGGCGGGAATCCAGGAAGCACTGAAGGTATTAGAGAGCGCCACGAATTAACAGCGTTATTCTGCTATTAATTCTACTGACCCATGTGGATCGCATCACGAGGCTTGGCATGGACTTCCAATTCGAGATCAGCAAGCGTCTGTCCCGGGAGCACCAGGATGTGGCCGCGCTTCTGGCCCGCCTGGAGAAGTTCCTGCAATCTCCTGGCTTGAACCGCCAGCCCCATTGGCAGGACCCAGAGACCCGGCGGATCCTGGGGGACCTCAGGGGCGCGCTCCGCACCGAGGTGCCCAATCACTTCGCCATCGAGGAGCAGGAGCTGTTTCCTCTGTATGACCAGGAAGGCGGCTCGGACATGGTGGAGCTGCTGCTGGAGGATCATCGGGTCATTCTGGATCTGGCCGATGAGATCCGGCCCCTGGTGGACAAAGCTATCGCCTCTCCCGAGGGTCTTAGCCAGGCCGAATGGGAAACCTTCCGCGCCAAAGGCCAGGCCTTCGCGTCGGAGCTGAGTTCCCATGCGGAAAAGGAAGAATTCGGCTTCGTCCCCGCCATGGACGAGTTGCTGGATTCAGGCGCCGCGAAGCGGATTTTTGATCGTTATCTGCAGATGTAGAGATGACCGTTTGGCTCCTTCATCACCCCAGCGCCTTCAACCCTTCCAGGGCTTCCTCCATGCGTGAGAAGACGGGCAGCCCGCCGGAGGCCAGGGCCTTTCGCATGGGATCGTGGGCCGGGCCCGCGTCCACCACCAAGGCTACGGCCTTGCCTTGCTGGTCTGCTTGGGCTTTCAAATCCCGGGCGAAGGCCGTGGCGCGTTGAATGTCCTCCAGCTCCAATTTGCGCGTGAAGGGCACCAGGCCCACCACCAGCACTTTGGCCTCGCCATCGAGCAGCAGTTCTAGGATGGCGCCATAGGCGGCCTCATCGGCCATGGGCGTGATGTCCAAGGGCAGTTGGGGCGACACCAGGTTTTCCAGGCCGTGGACTTTCAGGATTTCACAGAGCGAAGCCACCTCTTTTCCGCTTAAGCGGGCAGGCGGAAAAGCGCCGCCCATGAGGTCCCCAGCGGCCACGCTTTCGAAGCCCGCGTTGGTGAGCACGGCCACGGGTCCGGGCTCCAGGCTGGGGAAGGCGCCGAGCCAGGCGAGCCCCGCGTCGAAGGCGGCGATGGTGGGCGCGAGCTTGACGCCCGCCCGGTTCAGCAGCGCCTGCTCCAGATCTTGATCTCCAGCCAAGGCCCCGGTGTGGCTGGCGGCGGCTACCAGGCCCGCATCGGTGCGGCCCGCGCGGTAGAGCAACAGGGGCCGTCCTGCCTGTTTCATGCGGGCGGCGATGAAGGCCGTGGCTTCGAGATCGCCGGGGGCGAATCCTTCCACATAGGCCGCCACGGAACGAATTTCTGGATCGCCTTCAAGCGCTTGCAGCAGGTCCGGCAAGCGCAGGTCCAGCTGGTTTCCGAGAGCCACGGCCAGTGCCAAAGGCAGCTCTGGATTGACCGAGAGCCGGCTCAGAAGAAAGGCTCCGCTCTGGCTCAAGAGCGCCAGGGGGCCGCCGCCCGGGGGCGGTGTCCATTTATCGCCGGGAATGAAAGTCGTGTTGATCCCCCGAGCGGGAACCACGTGCCCCAGGAAGTTGGGACCCAGCACCGCCGGTGTCCAGCGGCCCTCGCGCCGGGCTTCATTCAACATCCCTGTGAGCTGTGTCCCCAATCCCCCGGTGTCCGCGCCATCACCCAGACCCCCGGCCACCAGCGCCACCACCGCGGCGCCTCCGCCCTGGCAGATCAAGGCTTCCAGGGACTCCAACGCGACGGCCGCCGGCAGGGCCAGCACCAGCAGATCCACTGGAGCCTCCCGCAAAGCTTTCACATCCGGCAAGCAAGGCAGCCCCAGGAAGCGCGATTCGCCGGGCCGAATGACCATCAGATCGCCCTCGGGAAGCTGCGCCGTTCGCAGATTCTCGATGATGATGCGGCCCGCGCCATCGGGTCTGCTGGAGACACCGGCCACGGCGATGCGCGACGGCGCCTTCAGCGCGCGCAGAAATCCGGAAGGTGGAGACGGCCGCGCCAGGGTTGCCACCGCGCCGCGCCCCACGCCGTCCAAGGGGCGCGGGCCGCCCTGGGCATCCAGGGCCACGGGGTTGAGTTCCAGCAAATCCAGACCCTCGGATTCAGCCAACTCAGCCGCTGTCCAAAGTCCTTCCAGGAAGGCCAGGAGTTTTGGTCGCGTGGTGAGGGGCTTTGTCCCCCGAAGCGTCCCAAGCCAGACCTGGCCTAGAAGATGAGCCTCCAATTCCTGCAGGGCCAGCCTCGGGCTGACGAAGGCCAGGGGCCAGCGCAAGGGCGGCGCCAGCCTACCAAGGGCATCCGCCTGCATGCCCCCTAGGCCGAGCACACATATCCATCCGCCCTCGCCCTTGGTCAGTGCCGCGAAGCCTTCCGTAGGCAGGCCAGGTGACGTGGCCATTTCGATGCGCTCGCAGACCAGAGTTCCAATCCAGGGATAGCCTTCAGCTTCTACGCGGGCCCGCATCTCTTTCCCGGCGGAATCCAGGGCTTCGCCGTCGAACGAAAGGAATCGCACCGCGCCCATCTCACTCTTGTGCCATAGCCCCTCGGCGATGCCCTTCACCACCACGGGTTCACCTTCGGCGAAGGGCAAGACGCTTCCGAGCCATCCGTGCTTGGGCGGATGCAGACCCGCCCGGCTTAAAAGGCCATAGCAGGCCGCCTCGTGAAGGAAGCCCGCGCCGGCTGCCATGGGGTTCATGCGGGGATCAAGGCTGCGTGCCGCACACCGGCGGCGAAGGCCGCCTCATTCAAGGGCAGCAAGGCCGGTTTGTCCTTGAGCACGGTGCGGATGGTGGAGAGGAAGGTTTCCACCGGAAAAGCCTGGGTCACGGATTGGATGGCTCCCAGCGCCACGATGTTCTTCACCATGGGCCGCTCGAGACCAAGGGCCAGCTGGGTGAGCGGCACGCCCACCATCCGGATTCCGGGCGCCAGGGCCGGCAGCTTGGAAAGGTCTTCGATCACCGTGGAATCATAGATGATCACGCCGCCTTTCCGCACGGTGGGGGCGAACTTCATGAGGCTGGGCGCATTGAAGGCCACCAGCACCATGGGGTCCGGCGCGCCGGGGTTCAGCACTTCGGTTTCAGCGATGTGGACATCCGCATAGGATGTGCCGCCGCGGCTTTCAGGGCCATAGCTGGGAATGTTGGTGGCGTCGAAACCCTCGTTGATGGCGGCGCGGGCCAGCAGCAGGGCCGCGGTTTGCGCGCCATCGCCGCCGGCGCCCGCCAGCTTGAAACTGATGTCCTGGCCGCCCATGTGCGCCGGAAATCCTTTGGCGTGGCGCGTGGGCGCGTCCTTGCTGGCGCCCACGAGCGCCAGGACTTTGCCGGGATCGAAGCTGGGCGTCTGCTCAGCGTTCCACCAGGGCTCCACCACCAGGTCCTTCTTGACGCCCAGCGGGAACACCGGCTCCATGCATTCCTGAACCCATTTCTCGGTTTCCTCGGGACTCATCTTCAGATGGGTGGGGCATTCCGAAAGCACTTCGATGAAGGCGTAGCCCCGGCCCTCTGCTTGGATGCGCAGGGCTTTCTCGATGGCCTTCTTGGCCTTGATCCTGTGCTTGGCATCATAGAGCGCCACGCGTTCCACATAGACCGGGCCGTCCAGCTGGGCGATCAGTTCCGCCATGCGCAAAGGCATGCCCATGGCCTGGGTGCGGCCTTCGGGGCTGGTGGTGGTCTTCTGGCCCATGAGCGTGGTGGGGGCCAGCTGTCCGCCGGTCATGCCGTAGATGGCGTTGTTGATGAAGATCACCGTGATGGGAATGCCCATCTGCGCGGTGGAGATGGTTTCCGCCAGGCCGATGGAAGCCAAGTCGCCATCGCCCTGATAGCTGATGACGATGCTGTTGGGATTGGCGCGCTTGTGGCCGATGGCCACCGCCGGAGCCCGGCCGTGGGCGGCCTGGGTGTTGCCCACATCGAAGTAGTAGTAGGCGAAGACCGAGCAGCCCACGGGGCTCACCAGGATGGTCCGATCCTGGATTCCCAGCGTTTCGATGACTTCGGCAAGATCGCGATGGACCAGCCCATGGCCGCAGCCTGGGCAGTAGTGGGTGGTCCGGCCTTTCAGCCCCTCGCCGTGGGCGTGGCGCTCGAAGTGATCATAGATGACGCTCATGCCTTCACCTCTTCCATCATCCGGGCGGCGTCCAGGATCCGGGCCTCGATTTCCACCTGTTCCGGCAGCATGCCGCCGTAGCGCTGCACCGACGAGATGGGGGGATGGCCCAGTTCGGCCTTGCTGAGGGCGAGGCGAAGCTCATCTTGCAGCTGTCCGGGGCTGGCCTCCACCACCACGATCTGCTTCGCATGGACGAGCAGCGGCTCGAAGGCCTCGATGGGGAACGGCCAAAGGGTGATGGGGCGGAAGAGTCCCGCTTTCACGCCCTTGAAGCGCACGGCTTCCACGGCGCCCTTGGCCATGCGGGCCGGGGTATTGCAGGCCACCACGATGATCTCCGCGTCCTCGCAACGGTAGAGTTCGGCCCGCTGTTCGTTGGCTTCAATGTCGGCATATTTCGCGTTCAGATGGATGTTGTGCGCTTCCAGGTCCACCTCGGTGATGAGGATGGAGCTGATGAGATTGCGGCGGTGTTCTAGATCGCCCCAGACCGCCCAGGCGGGCAGGCCAGGCTGGGTCATGGTCTTGGGCAGGCGCACCACGCCGGTCATCTGGCCCAGGTAGCCATCTCCCAGGAGCACCACCGGGTTGCGGTAGCGGAAACTCAGCTCGAAGGCGAGGCGGGTCAGATCCAGCATTTCCTGAGGCGTGGACGGCGCCAGCACGATGCCATGGGTATTTCCGTGGCCCAGGCCGCGGCAGGCCAGTTTGATATCGGCCTGTTCCGGCGCGATGTTTCCCAGGCCCGGGCCGCCCCGCATGATGTTGATGAATACGCCAGGGAGCTCGGCGCCGATCATGTAGCTGATGCCCTCCAGCATCAGGCTGAAGCCAGGGCTGCTGGTGAACGTCGCGCAGGGCAGCCCGGCGCCCGCGCAGCCATACATCATGTTCACCGCGGCCACCTCGCTGACGGCCTGCACGAAGGCGCCATCGAGCTTGGGCAGGATCTTGGCCATGAGCTCGGCGCCTTCGGTGGAAGGAGTGATGGGGTAGCCAAAGACGTGGCGGCAGCCTGCCAGCAGCGCGCCGATGGCCGATGCGTAGGTCCCCTTCAGCATCAGGGGTTCCCGCGCTGAGATGGGAATCTCGGTCCCCGGATGATCCACGGGTTCCACCAGGTGCCCGGGTTTGGGCCCGAAGAGGGCGGCGGGATCTTCCAGCTCGAAATCGCCGCCGCTGACTTCCCGCTCGGTCTCCGGCCTCAGGCCATAGGGTTCAGGGCAGGCCTGGATGCAGAGCTGGCAGCCGTTGCAATTCTCGAGATCCAGGAGGACCGGAATCATTCCCGTGCCGGGATGGACATGGTCCCCTTGGGTGATGCAGTCCTTGGCGCAGGCATCAATGCAACGCAGGCAGGCCTTGCAGTATTCAGGTTCCAGAAATGGTTTGGGGCGTGTGGATGCGGGCATCGCCATGGCGGTTCTCCGGTGCTACTCAAGGTTCAGGTCTTGGGTCAGTGCAAGGAGTCACAATGGCGGGGTGGTTGGCTGTGGGCCTTGGGGTGTGGGCGATGGGCGATGAGTTATCAGCCCAGAGTCCTGAGACCTGGGTTCCGGGTTCCAGCCAAAGGCTGCGCCAAGTAGGGTGCGCCGAAGGCGCCGCGAGATTGGCTCTTGGCTGATAGCCGATGGCTGATGGCTGGCCTCAGCGGCCCAGGGCCACGAAGGTCGCCACCAGGTCATGGCAGTGCTCGCAGGTGTCCTGGGGGTACATGCAGGGGAAGCCATCCACCCCGATGCCCGGGCAATTCTCGTGATGGGCCGTGAGCGTCAACAGTTCGATGCAGGAACGCGCCAGCGCTTCCTGGCGCTCGGGCGGCAAGCCACGCAGCGCATCCAGCAGGAGGGCTTCATGGGGCACCAACATATCAACCTCCCAATAGGGTGACCCAAGGATGGGTCGGGATTGCTGTGCCGGGCGTCACGTTCCGGGATCTGAGCATCTAGGTTTTCATGCTAAAGGAATGCAATTGCCTCAAGGTGGCTAATTGCACAACTGTAACGGCTAAAGCAAAAGCAACACTCATCATAGGTGATAGATCCTGGTCTTGGGGGGGCTTCATCGCAATCATCGGTAGCAAACTAGGTTTTGGCCCGTTGTAGCAGATTCTTTGCGATCAAATTGGTGAAAAGCGTGACAAACGAGTTCTGTTCAAGATCATTGAATAATGAAGAAGCATCGAGATCCTCCGAACCGGGAAGCAACTCCTGATGGGTCCCTAACGACATTGAGTATCGTCTGGGAACCCTATCTAGAAGGTGCGGCAGATTTCTGGTTTTACTTGCAAGAAAAGCCTCAAATCCAAGATGGCTCGGGCCAGTGCAATACGTATTCGATAAGCATATGTGCTCTCATGCTCCTGGCACTGGAAGGGCTTCTTCTGCGGTGGTGGATTAATACCTTGATGCCTGCGGCTTCCAGATTCGATTTCTCCGTGGCGATTTCGAATCTGCCTGGGGTTCCAATTTCAGATGTCAGTGCCCGGGAACTGGAGGATTTTCGAGACAGTTTGATCCATGGGCATCTCGTTGAGGAAAAGCTCAGATGGAATTCGAACGGTGTGATCCAAGTCGAGAGTAGAAGCCTGCACTCTGCCTCTGGCAAGGAGGCCTACGCTAAAGGCCGATTCTCGAAAAGAACCGGTAAATCAGCTGCTCTTGGACTTTCCCAAGTACCAAGATCAGTAGCTCGTGAAGATTGCCGAATAGTGTTTCGTGCATTCCGCCAAGCCATGAATGTCCTCTCGACAGAAGGCGTCCCGGGATTGGACAGATGTTCCATACACCCACACCGAAAGAACATTACGGTCTACGTTGAACAATGGCTGGCTGAGTTCTAAAAGGGTTAGCCCCGCCTACGGATCTCGTAGAAACTCCGGCGAGTTGTCCATCATCAACCTATCGCCATCAATACCCGTGGAGTTCATTCCCTCATCAAGCTGAGCAGCGATCCTTCCCCCACATCGCCCTGGCCACGCAAGTAAGCCAGGGTATGGGCCTCGGCTTGTTGTGCCACAACCATGAAGGCCTCAGGCTGGCGATTCCATTGATCGTCAAATAGAATGGCGTATTTCCATACCTTGGGTTGGTTCCATGCAGCACCACTGGGATGCTCATCCGGCGGCTCCACCTGGGAGGCCGTTCGGCACCATTCAAGGGCGGCCTTGGCCTTGTCCCAGATGGTCTGGGATTCCCGGTCCCGAGCACCCTTGGTTTCGATGAGCCACATGGTATCGCCAGTCCGCACCACGAAATCTGGCCAGTAGCGACTCAGTTCGCCAAACCGTGTGCGGTAGTTCAGACGCAAAGAATGCCTTCGCTCCAGCGGTTTGAACCACGCGAAGACTTCGCCGGATTTCTCAAGCACCTGCTCGATGAAAGCGCGTTCAAACCCTCCACCTTGAGCCGTCTCGAAGATCACGGGGAAGACGCAGCGATCATTGGCGATGCGCCTTGACTCCCGCCCGCGCAAGGTGGGTATGCGGCCATCCAGTTCAGGGTTCGAGGCCCAGCCCCAGCCACTGACACCCACTTCGCTGGGGTGCGCCTTTTGAATCTCGGCAAGCCAGCGGTCCCTGGCATCCTCCAACTGTTTTCTCAGGTGTTGGGTCACTTCATTGGTGCGCAGCACCCGTGCGTCACCTTCCCGATTGAGAGGATCAAAGTCCGAGTGCGAAAAGAGATGCTTCACCGCCACCTGCTCCACCACTTCCAGCATCTCGACCCACTGGGCGCTGAGCCAGCTTTGGCCCTTGCTGCGGCCCGCCACCAATTGCTCGGCCATGTTGGCGAGCGCCGTCTGGGCTTCGGGGGATAGCTGTAGTACGAAACCCACCTGGGTGCCGCTCTCCACATGCTCCTTGCTGAGCATGACGCCCTGGTTTTTGCGCAGCAGGTTCAAAGCATTCTGATCGCCGTAGGGTTTGAAGCTGTGCTTCAGCAATTCCCGCACATCCGGCAAGGGCGGATCTTCGCGATGAAAGCTCAGGGGCCATGCCAGGTCCATCGAGGGCACCCGCGCAGGATCTATATTCACCGTGAGCACTTCCCCAACGGCACTCTTCTTTTCGTCGACCTCGCCTTCGCCGAGTTCAAGTCCTTCTTGCTCCAAGGTCTCGCGCAAGAGGCTGCGGAACTTTGGGTGATCCACCAGAAAGAGCATGTCGAAGGCGTTCAGGGGTTCCCTTCGCTCCTTCAGGTTCTGCATGGCTTCGACCTTGGCCTCCCAAAGCCCTGCTTCCACCGCTTCCTTCCGGAACATCAGTCGCAACCCCCGACCGATGACCTGCTCCACCAGGATGGAACTCTCGCCAGCACGCAGGAACACGATGACGCAGATGGAGTTCACGTCGAAGCCTTCCTGCAGCATCGCCACATTAACGATTACTTGCAGGTCATCTCGCCGATCTGCCGCAAAAATACGGCGGCGCAAAGCATCGTATTCGTCAGGCTTCAACTGGCCCTTGCGGCCGCTGTGCAGCACCGCGACACCATCCGCCTTCAGCCCGAAATCCCCCACCCGCTCCGTTTCCAGGTACGCCTTCACCTGATCAGCGATGGCCGTGTCTTCAGCCACCACCATGAGCTTCGGAATCGCGGTCTGGCCAAGCACTGCAAAGCCGTTCTCCACCCAATGCCGTTGGGCCAGACCCACTTCCAGGAGAGCCTTCTGTGTCTCCGTGAGCTGTCCATCCTCGCTGCGCGGAATTACCCCTTCATCCAGCCCGTCCTTTTTCACAATCCACAGCTGCTTCACCAGCATGTCCTTTTGCGCCTGGCCCAAGCCGTAATCGCAAAGAATGTGCGGAAACCACTTGCGCGCAGGTTGCTTGGCCTTGCCTTTTCCGGCGCTAACTTGGAAGAAGGGCGTGGCGCTGAAATCTCCACGAAAGCCCAAGCACGCCCCATGCAGGGCGTGTTGTTCCGCACGGATAGCGCTGAGTGCAGCTTCCCATGCGCCTTCTTCACCACCCACATTTGTATGCGTGTGATGGGCCTCATCGTTGTAAACCACCAGATCCGGCTCAGCCGCCAGCCACTCCCGCAGCACCAGATAGCGCGGGTTGCCACGCTCCGTAACGCTGCCGTACTTCGGAATATCCAACAGCTCGGCGGGATGCTCGACAGCCTCTTCATCGCCGCTGCGGTCCATGAGCGCCTGCCAGTTCACCACCACCGCGAAGGCCTCCGGCTGGGGCGTGGTCTCCATGATGAAGCGACCATCTTTGGCCTGGAACGCCCCGAAGAAGGCATCTCGATAATCCGAAGGCAGGAATAGCTCGTGGAGGCGTTTCAAATCCGACTTGTCGAGATCACGATTGCCGCGCTCGTCTTCAAGCCCCAGCAAAGCGTCCAGCAAACGGCCATGAACCACCAGTCCCGGCGTCACCACTAAGCATCGGGCCGAGAACGCCTGGCGTCGCCATTCACTCTCTGAAGGCGCCAAGTCACGGTTCCAGCTTTGATCCACAGCCAGGCGGTTCAGCACCTGCCACACCAGCAGCGCCTGCAACACCCAAGTCTTGCCCGTGCCCGTGGCCAATTTGAAGCCGTAGCGGGGCAATAGATCCGCCCACCAGGGCGCGAACAGCTCATCGCGGTCTTCGGGCGCGCCCAGGTGGGTGTGCAGGCCGTGCAGGAAGCCGCCCTCGGATGGCAGTTCCCGCCGCAGGACCTCATGCACAAAGATCGCCGTTTCGATGGCGGTCCTCTGCGCGGGATGGAACGCTGCCTCCTCGTGCTCCGTGTGGAACCAATGGCGCAGCAACGCTTCGGTGATGGACGTGACGCCCTCGTAGCCGCAATCGGCCCAAGCCTTCACCTTCGCGGCCAGCAGTGCAGGCAGCACCGGGCCTTTGTGCATGGCCTTCACCTGCTTTTCAAGATTCGCCATGGCTCACCAAAAAATGAAATAACAGGGATGAAGGGGATGAAGGGGATAAAGCCAAGGCGATTTTTGTTTTCATCCCTTCCATCCCCTTCATCCCTGTTGAATGTTTTTTAGGTTCCATCTCACAGCCCCGCCCGCCGTGCGTCTTCGGCGTCCGGGAGCAGGCCGCTCCACATGGCATCGTTGCCGAAGATGTCCACCAATCTCATGCCCACCTTGCGGCCGGGACGCGGTACGTAGATCAGTTCGGTTTCGGTGGCCACGGGGCGTACGCGCTTGCCCAGGCCCCGTAGTTCCTGCCAGGAACTGGTAAAGGGACGCTTGCCGTCTTCGCTACCCAGGTCCTCGTCCACGGACCAGAAATCAATGAGGTTCAGCCCCGTAGAGCCGCCTGCTTTCTGGATCAGTTCTCGCGCCTCCTGCTCGCTGGGCTTCTTCCCCAGGATGCCCATGGGCAGGCCGCGCAGCGTGTAGCGCGTCAGGCGGAGACGCGCCCGCAGACGGGGTTCCAACTCGCGGGTCCAGCCCAGCACCGCCAGTTCTGGAATCCCCAAGTAAGGCTTTTCGAAGAAGGCCACCTGGGCCCGCAGTTTCTCCACCGTGGGGTCGTCGGGGCCTGCGCGCTCGGGGATTTTCTTCAGGTACTCGATGACCTCCGTGGGGATCTGGCGGGCCTCCACCACCTTGCGCCACTCCGCCCCCAGCAGCTTTTCCAAGGCGCTGTCGAAGTTCAATTCAAAGTCCCAGCCCAGCGCCACGAGCTTGGAGTAACCGCCGCCATCGAGCGTCTTCAACATGCGGGCGGCCTCAGCCACGCGCTTGGCGGACAAGGGCCGGTCGGGATCGCCCACAAGCACGAGGCGTCGCTGGAAGCGCCCGCTCTCTGGATCGTTGAAGGCTTGGGTGCCCAGGTTCCGTTCGCTCGGGTGCGACTGCGCGCCAAAGAGCGTGAGGATGAGCGGCCCCACTTGCCGCAGTTTGTGGTCATTGAGGTAGATGAGCTGGCGCTGGTAGTTGCCCAGGTTCTCCACCACGAAGGGCGAGCAGCGCGTGGCGCCGTCGGGCCGCTGAAAGGCGATGCCTCCGCTGCCCGCCTCACCCATCTTCACAAAGCGGTTGCGAGCCACTTGGATGGAGGCCTTGCCTAGGTCCGATGTGATCCAGCGGCGACCCAGCTTTTCAGCTACAGCGGCAGTGGTTCCAGAACCACAGAAGAAGTCGGCAACAAGGTCACCTGGGTTGGTTAGAGCGGACACGACATGCGATAGAAGTGTTTCCGGTTTTTGTGTGTTGTATCCAATCCGTTCATTTGCAACAGGATTGATAACCGGGACCTCCCAGACATCACCTAGCTCCTTCTCACTACTTTCAACATAGATGTAATTGCCTTGACCATCTCGTTGCCACTCATTCAGCCCAAGTTCTTTGTTCCACTTTCGAAATGGCTGTTTCCGGACTTCTTTGACTGGCACTTTAATGGGATTGAATGTGAACGATACTCCCTTTCTGAAGAGAAAAAGGGTGTTGTGAAACGAGTCAAACGCATCGGAATTTGCACCGTACTTGTTAGAAAAATGCCAAATTATCTCTGATACGAATTTGTCTTTCCCAAACACTTCATCGAGCAGGATCCGTAGAAAACCTGTGACATGCCAATCGCAATGCAATATTAATGTTCCATCATTGGCCAGCAGCCGATGCATCAACTGTAGCCTCGGAAACAACATGTCCAAGTAGCTGTCGGTCCCATCCTCCCAAGTGTCCCGATAGGCCAACCGCTCCATGGCGCTCATCTCGGCATTCAGCTCACCACCACCCTGCCCTGATGCATCCGGCGTGAGCTGCACGGTGTGGCTGTAGTCGGCCTTGGAATCAAAAGGCGGATCAATATAGATGAGGTTGATCTTGCCTTCATAGCCCTGGGCCAGCAGGGCCTGCATAACCAGCAGGTTGTCGCCCCAGATGAGGCGGTTGCAGGCGGTGGTGTCCACTTCCTGCGCCACGGGATCGAAAGGCAGGCGCGGGCCGGATTGCGTGGCGGGGTTGGGCACCACCACTTCGGCGATCTGAAAACCCAGATTCTTGGGGTTCGGCGCCTTCTTTGGTTTGCTGTCCCACACCAGCCGCGCGGTGTTGCGCTTCTTGCGGCGGGATATGTCGGCACCGGGTTCGGCGGCGCCTTCTTCTTCACGTGGATCGGGATAGGGAACTTCCAGCAACCGTGGCGTTTCCGGTAGCTTGGCGCGGGATTCGGAGGGCCGAAGCTCGAAATCGTTGGGGCTGGGCATGGGGTTCTTTCAAATACTTGATTCGAGTATTCCGCGACAAGCCTCTCGAAGCCATTGAAAATCCGATAGATTGGACGGATGGCCCTTCGCCTGCTGCGCCGCTCTGGGATATGGGGCGAGTTGAGCGGGAATAGCCAATTACTTGATTCGAGTAACGCATCATGACGGCCCGGCGTCCGTATGCCAAAGGCCCCATTCCCGCCCACCCCAAGACCTTGGGTGAGCGCCTACGCAAAATCCGCCTGAGTTGGGGCTGGAACCAGACGGATATGGCCCAAGCGCTGCACACCAACCAGAAAACCTATTCAGCCTGGGAGCGGAACGATGCCATGCCACCCCAGGCTTCGCTGGGCGCCGTGTGCAAATTCTTCCGCACCCCCGTTGAGGCTCTGCGGGACGGAGTGGATTTCGCCGTGCCCGATATTCCGAGTTACATGGGAAAACCCTCCCGAGTGGCCGAAGCCGCTCTGTTGGTCCCACCCGCCAAGGGCCGCGCCAAACTCGTGGATCAGGAGGCTGGCTCAGAACGGGAATTGACCCCAAACCGACTGCGGGCCGCCCTGGAAAAGGCCTTGGAGCAAGGTCGGCCCATCTGGCTGGTCATCGGGTAGGCACTGGCCGGGCCCAGTATTGGGACGGAATTACTTGAATTGCATTCTTGTGCCATGGACAAGATGTCAATCCCGGTGCATTAAGGAGTTGTGGCCATTCCATCCGGTCGCTCTGGTTTGTCGCAAGGGATTCAGGTCCTTCGTCTTGAGGACGATAGATGGGGGGAAAAACGCATGTTGATTGGCATCTTGGGTGAGCAAATGATAAATTCCGGCCTGAACATAGGCGACAAGCTCATAGCAACACTCTTCGGATTCTTTGGGGGATCCATGGCGGTACTTTTCAAGCCATGGCTAGAAAAGAAAGGCATCGAACTACTTCATCCAATACGCTTGAGACATCAGTGTTGGATCTTTCTAGCCGGATATGAGGATATGAATCAAACCCGAGGGATTGAGTTAGAAGCAGGGAAATGGGGTCCTAGGAGGTGTTCGTCGAACTTTTGTTTCAGTTTCAAAAACGACCCAGACGGGAGAAATTACACCTGCGAACTCCCTGATCGGGGTGAGATTGCCGATCTCGTAGCACGGGGGTTGGTTGAGGTTCAGAATGGGCACGTCCAACTAACAAACGATGGATTGCTTAAGTTTGAAGGGCTGAAAGATCCTTTTTTTGATCAGCAAAGGTGCCCTCTACTCCCCTTTTTGAAGCCGGTCACCTAGTGAGCTGTTCAATTACTTCAAAGCTGACACTGCTCCCCTTCGATCCCATTCTCGCCGCGCGCTTCAGGGCCTTGGCCCTGGAGGCGCTGAAGCGTCCGGCCTCACCTTTCAGCGAACTGCCGAACCCGCTGATGGTGGTGGGTCCTTTCCAGCAACGCTTGGGATTCCTGAAGGATGGCTCGCTGCGGGCCGTGTACACCATTTCCACCGCGGCCAAGGGCCTGGGCTGCGAGGACGGTTCCTTCCGCACGTTTTTGGCCACTATTCTGTGTCTGGTTCCACGAACAGGTGCTGGATCTGTGGGAACTGAGTCTTCAGGCGGATCTCCAGCGCGTTGATGGCTTCCACCAAGGCGCTGCCGCTGGGCTGGTCCTTGAATCGGATCTTCAGGGCGAGCATCAGCCGGCCGCTGCCGATGACCACCGCGATGAGGTTCAGCGTGGCCGCAACCTCGGGATCCTCATCCACCGCGGCGCGGATGGCGGCGCGGAGGCCCAAGGGCGGAGCTTCGTTCATCAGCAGGCTGGTGACTTCGGTGCCCACGAAGATCGCCACGGCCACCAGCAGCAAGCCGATGAGAAGGCTGCCGAGGCCGTCCCACACGGGATTTCCGGTGGCCCAGGTCAGCAACACGGAGCACAACGCCAGACCCAGCCCTGTCAGCGCCGCGGCGTCCTCGGCGAGCACCACGATCAGTTCCGTGGCGCTGCTTTCCCGCATGTAGCGCAAGAGGGATTTGCGGCCCCGTTCGGCCTTGGCCGCCTGCAGCGCGCCCCTCATGGAGATGCCCTCCAGCAGAAGCGCGAAAATCAGCAGTCCCACGGCCCAGCCCAGGTCGTGGGGCGCTTCGGGGTGGCGGATCTTGTGGAGGCCTTCCACCATCGAATAGAGGCCGCCCACGGAGAAGAGCAACAGGGCCACCAGGAAACTCGCCACGAAGGAAGCCTGCCCCTGCCCCAAGGGGTGCGCGGCCGTGGCAGGTCTAAGCCCCTTTTTCATGCCGATGAAAAGCAGGAGCTGGTTGCCACAGTCGGCCACGCTGTGGACGGCTTCGGTGAGCATTGAGCTGGAATGGGTCAGGCCGAAGACCACGAACTTCGAGATGGCGATGCCGAGGTTCGCGGCCAGCGACAGCGTCAGGGCCTTGGAGGAATGGGCGCTCATGGATTCGGGGGAATGCGCAGCTCGCTGAGGAGATCCCCCAGCAGATAGAGCGATCCCGTGATCAACCGGAGCGTTTCCGCTTTCTCTTTGAGACGCTCAGCTGCCCCCCGCACATCCAGCACGGCAAGCTCGCCGCCGAACACCGAGCGGAGCTTTTCAGCGCTGGCCCAGCGATCACCCTCGCCCACGATGCCGGTGATGGAACTCGGCGACATGCGCATCAATTGTGCTTTCATCGCCCCCAGGTCCTTGTCCTTCATGGCGCCGAAAAAGAGAGCGGGATGCACGTCGCAGGCCACGGCGTGGTCCGCCAGCACCTTGGCGCCATCTGGATTGTGGGCCCCGTCCATCCAGACCTCATCCAGCCCTGGGACCTTCCAGAGACGGCCAGGCCATTGAGTTCCCTCGATGCCTTTCCAGAGGGCCCCATCGGGGATGGGAAAGCCCAGGCAGCGGAGGTGGCGCATCACTTCCAGCGCCGTGGCGAGGTTCTTCACCTGGTGCGCCCCCGCCAGGTTCAGGCGATGACCGCTCACCAGGGAATGGTCCCAGGCGATTTCCGAAGCGGCTACCGGCGGCGCCGGAAAAATGGCGGGACGGCATTCCAGCAAAGGCCAAAGCCAGTCGGGCTTCAGGTCCTGGCCCACCACCAGGGTGTGGCCGTCCCGGGCGATGCAGAGCTTTTCCTTGGCGATGGCTTCCAGCGTGTCGCCCAGGTATTGCTGATGCTCCAAGCCCACATTGGTCAGCACCGAGACCATGGGCTCGCAGGCATTGGTGGCGTCCCAGCGGCCGCCCAGGCCCACCTCCATGATGGCCAGCTCCACTCCGGTCATGCGGAACGCCGAGAAGGCCGCCACGGTCATCAGCTCGAAATAGGTGGCTTCGAGGCCTTCATCGCGCTCGGCCTCGAAGGCTTCGTTCAGCAGCAGATCCAAGGCCCCCGCGCCGATGTAATGGCCATCCATCCATATGCGTTCCAGAGGCGAAACCAGATGGGGCGAAGTGTACCAGCCCACCACGTTGCCCGCGGATTTCATCGCATGGGCCAGAAGCGCGCCCACGCTGCCTTTGCCATTGGTGCCGGCGATGAGCACGATGGGAAAGCTGCGGTCGGGGCGTCCCAGCGCATTCAGCAGCGCCGTGGTATTTCCCAATCCCCGCTTGATGCCCCAATGTCCGCGCCTGCCCAGCTTCTCGAGTTGAGGCCAGTCTTCGGTCCGCCGCCAATGGGCGGCGTCGGGCCCCTTGCGCTCGGTTGCGGCGCGCTCTGGTCTTGGGTCGGCGCCGGTGTTCAGGCGCCGGTCGGGAGCATCCATGCGAGACATGAGGCCACAAACTCCTTGAGTTGATCCCGGGAAACCACCTTGTCCACCATGCCGTGGGCCAGCAGGAATTCCGAGCGCTGGAAGCCTTCCGGAAGGCTTTGCTTGATGGTCTGCTCGATGACCCGTGGGCCCGCGAATCCGATGAGGGCCTTGGGCTCCGCGATGTTGAGGTCCCCCAGCATGGCGAAGCTCGCCGAGACGCCGCCGGTGGTGGGGTCCGTGAGGATGGAGAAATAGGGCAGCCCCGCTTTGTCCAGTTTGGCGAGGGCCGCGCTGACTTTGGCCATCTGCATCAGCGAGAGCGTGCCCTCCTGCATGCGCGCGCCGCCGGAGCAGCTGACGATGATGTAGGCGCACTTCTTGGCGAGGGCGCGCTCGGCGCCGAGCTTCAGCTTCTCCCCCACCACGCTGCCCATGGAGGCCGCCAGGAAATCGAAATTCATCACGCCCATCACCACGGGATGATCGGCGATGGAACCTTCCACGATCACGACGGCGTCTTCGGTCTGGCCCGCGTCTTCCAGTTTCTTGAGCTGATCCGCATAGGCCTTGGATGCGACGAAATGCAGGGGGTCGGCGGAGCGCAGTTCCGAGAAAAGCCTGACCCAGCCTTCGTCCATGAGGTTGGCCAAGCGCTCTTCCACGCCGATGCGGAAGTGGTACCCGCATTTGGGGCAGACGTTGTGCGTGTTCACCAGCTCCGCGCGGTAGATGAGCTCGCGGCAGTTGTCGCACTTGATCCAGAGGCCCTCGGGCACCCGGACGGTCCTGGCCTCCACGGCGGTCTTCTGTTGGCGTTTCTTGATGAACCAGGACATGGCCGAACCTCGGAGGCTATTTTTTCTTGGGCCCTTGCTTCATGGCTTCAAAAAGCCTTTCCAGCTCGCTCTCGCTGGCGAAGTGAAGCATGAGGACCCCCCCTTTGCCCTTGGCTCTGATCTCAATCTTGGTGGACCAGGCCAGGGTCAATTCCTCCGCGGCCGCCTTGAGGAAGACCGCGTGCGGATGCTTCCTTCTGCCTTTGGGCCTGCTTTCCCGGCTCAGATGCTGGAGCTTGGATTCCAGCGCCCGCACGCTCAACTGTTCCTTGATCACGATCTGCGCCATCTGCTCCATGGATGATGCATCGGGCAGGCCCATGAGGACTTTCGCGTGGCCCGTGGTGATCTGGCCCATGGCCACGTACTCCTGGATGGCTGAGGGGAGCCTGAGCAGGCGCAGCGTATTGGCGACCTGGGAACGGCTCTTGGCCACGCGATCCGCCACCTGCTCCTGGGTCAGCCGCAGGTGTTCGCCCAACTGCCAGAAAGCCTTCGCCTCCTCGATGGGGTTCAGCTCCTGGCGCTGGATGTTTTCCACCAGCGCGAATTCCAGCAGCTGGTCGTCGGGAACTTCCTTGAGCACCACTGGGACCATGGGGATGCCGGCCTTCCGGGCGGCCCTCCACCGGCGTTCACCCGCGATGATCTCGAACTTCTCGCCAACCTTGCGGGCGATGATGGGCTGCACCATGCCGTGCATCTTGAGGCTGGCGGCCAATTCCTCCAGGGCCGTTTCATCAAAATGCGTGCGCGGCTGCGCGCGGTTGGGGTAGAGGGAACCCACGGGAACTTCTCGCTGAGGGGAGTCGTCCGAGGCGTGCTGGCTCATCAAGGAAGTGAGCCCGCGGCCCAAGGCTTGGCGCTTGAGGTTCATTCCGCCTCCCTGTTCAAGGCCGGGCTAGGCGTCGCCAGTTCGAGGCCCAGCCACTCCCGGGCAAGATTCAGATAGGCCTGGGCTCCTTTGGATTTCAAATCGTAAAAAGCCACAGGCTTGCCGTGGCTGGGGGCTTCCGCCAGGCGGATGTTGCGCGGGATCGTGGTTCCGAAAACTTTCCCGGGAAAAGCCTGGCGCACTTCGTTGGCCACGGCGGAACCCAGGTTGGTGCGCTCTTCGGCCATGGTCAGCAGGATGCCGCCCAGTTCCAGTTTGGGATTCGGTCCCGCCTGGATGCGCCGGATGGTCTCCATCAATTCAGAAAGCCCATCCATGGCCAGGAATTCACACGGCATGGGGATGATGACTTCGTCAGCGGCGGTGAGGGCATTGAGCGTGATCATGCCGAGGGCGGGCGGCGAATCCACCAGGATGTAATCATATTTCTCGATCACGGGCTCCAGCGCCTTGCGGAGTTCTTGCAGCTGGGGCAGCTCAAACAGCTCGAATTCCAATTGGGCGAGATCCTTGCCCGCGGGCATCACCTGGAGCATGGGCACTTCTGTGTGGAGGATCAGGCCTTTGGCGGGCGCGCCCTTCATGAGCGCGTAAGATCCTGCGCGGTGGTCGGGCTTGGGGAAGCCGAGGCCCGTGGTGCTGTGGCCCTGGGGATCGTAATCCACCAGCAGCACGAGCTTTTCCATCATCGCCAGAGAAGCCGCGAGATTGATGGCGGTCGTGGTCTTGCCGACGCCACCCTTCTGATTGGCCAGCACCACAATGCGCGCGGTCATCCTAGGCTCCGCGCCGGTGGCCCAAAGGGGCAGCAGAGCGCTGAATGACTTCTCGGATCACTTGATATCCTCAGGTGTGGAACACGCCAGGATAGCACGTTCCACGGTCTCATCCGCGAGCTTCAAACCAAGCCCAACGAAGCATCGGGCGTCACGGCGGCGATGATGCGGACTCGCCCGGAAAGCCATAGTTCGCGCCAGGATCCGTCCTCTTTGAGATCCACGGTCACCTCGACCGGATCTCCTCCCCTGGGCTGCAGCTTCCATGACGAGATGCCCCTGCGCTGGGCCATCCAGGCGGCCGCCACCGCGCACCCGGTGCCGCAGCACAGGGTCTCGCCTTCGACCCCGCGTTCCCAGGACCGGATGCGCGCCGTCCCCTTGCCCGTGGGCTGGAGGATGTTCACGTTGGTGCCCTCGGGAAAGGCCGGATGATGGCTCAGCTGCGGTGCGTAGGTATCCAGATCCACAAAATCCACTTCCTCCACTTCTATCACCAGCTGCGGGTTCCCCACGAACCCGAAGGCCGCCGGTTCTTTGAGCTGGATCGGCAATGGCTTGAGCCCGAACCCTGGCCCTTCGGGCATTCGGATGCCGATGCGGGCCTGGTGTCCGGTGGTGAATCGGCGTAAGCGGATGGGCTGGCCGCTGGAGATGACCTCCACGAATTCGGATTCTGGCGCTCCATCAAGCGCAAGGGCTGCACGGCTTCCATTGGAGCAAAAAGAGAATGCGCCGTCGGTGTCCCAGTGCTCCATCACCCATGGCAGACCGGGTTCAGGTGCATGCAGGCGGAACAATCCATCCAGACCAAGGCCCGATCCCCTGGCACACAGAGTCCTGGCCCATTTGGGCCCGTCGAAGGAAGGGGGCAAATCGCTGGCCCACGCGAAAGCGAACACGTTACCCGAAGCGGACGCGATGGTAAGCAAGCACGGCTCCTATCGTTTCTCGCCAGGGTCCCGGAAGGTGTAGACCGTCTCACCGGGCCTGGCATAGCCGCGTTGCCGCGCCAGGGACTCCATCAGTTCCGGATCTTTCTCGAGGAGCCGCTTCACTTCCAGCGCGATTTCATGATTCTTGCGATTCAGGTCCAGCAGCAGCTGCTGCTGGCGAGAAAATTCCTGCTGGCGCTTGTGGAGCGCTGGCAAGCCGTAGGGGGACCAGAGGATCACCACCGACAGGAATCCAGAGATGCCCAGCACGGTCATGATGACCCGGGACTCCAGCAGCGCGTTGGTGTTCATTGCAGTCTTGCTCCGAAGGCCTCCCTGCCTGCATAGCGAGCCGAAGCTCCCAGCTCCCATTCGATCTGGAGCAGGCGGTTGTACTTGGCCACGCGGTCGGTGCGGGTGGGCGCGCCGGACTTGAGCTGCCCAGCCCCGGTAGCGACGGCGAGGTCCGCGATGAAAGTGTCTTCGGTCTCCCCGCTGCGGTGGCTGATGATGGCGCGGTAGCCCGCCTTGTGGGCCATGTCCACGGCCTTCAGGGTTTCGGTGACGGTGCCGATCTGGTTCAGCTTGATGAGGATGGCGTTGGCGATGCCCTGTTTGATCCCATCCGCGAAAATCGCTGGATTGGTGACGAAGATGTCGTCGCCCACCAGTTGCGTGGTCGCGCCCAGCTTATCCGTGAGCAGCTTCCACCCCTTCCAGTCGTCCTCGCTCATGCCGTCCTCGATGGTGAGGATGGGATGGCGTTGCACCAGACCCGCGAAATAGTCGGTCAATTGGGCCGAGGACTTCTTGGCGCCTTCCAGGTGATAACCATCTTTTTGGTGGAATTCTGAGGCTGCCGCGTCCAAACCGAGATAGATATCCTTGCCAGGCTTGAATCCGGCCTTCTTGACCGCTTCCTCGATGAGATTCAAGGCTTCTTCATTGCTTTGAAGGTTTGGGGCGAAGCCTCCTTCGTCTCCAACGCCGCTGGAAAGCTTCCTGGCCTTGAGGACCGCTTTGAGGGCATGGTAGACCTCCGCGCCCCAGCGCAGGGCCTCCGCGAAGGTGGTAGCCCCCACAGGCAGCACCATGAATTCCTGGATGTCCATGTTGTTGTCAGCATGGGCCCCGCCGTTCAGAATGTTCATCTGGGGCACCGGCAGCATCCTGGCCGAAGTTCCACCCAGATAGCGGTAGAGAGGCTGGCCGGTAGCCTTCGCAGCGGCGTCCGCCAAGGCCATGGAGACCGCGAGGATAGCATTGGCGCCCAGCTCGGCCTTGTTGTCGGTGCCATCCAGGTCGCACAGCAGATCATCCACTTCCGCCTGCTGGAGCCCGTCCAGCCCCTCGAGAGCCTCGTGGATTTCGGTGTTGATGGCTTGGACTGCGCCAAGGACACCCTTGCCCTGATAGCGCTTCTTGTCGCCATCCCGCTTTTCCAGAGCCTCGCGGGTGCCCGTGGAAGCCCCCGAAGGAACCAGGGCCTGGCCAAGGAAAGTGGGCCCTGCGGTGCTTTTGAGTTCCACCCGCGCAAGGACCGTGGGGTTCCCCCGGCTATCCAGAACTTCCAATGCCGAAACCCTGTCAATGAGATTCATGGATCACCCATTCAAGAGACCGAGCGTGAGGCCTGCCGCAAAGCAGGCCATCACGCTCGGTCGGTTAGGGCCTTAAAAAGCCCCGTTACTTCTTTGCTGGCTTCTTCGCGGCGGCCTTTTTGGCGGCCGGCTTTTTAGCAGCGGCTTTCTTTGGCGCTGCCTTCTTGGCGGCTTTCTTCGGGGCTGCCTTCTTCTTCGGGGCGGCCTTCTTCGGGGCTGCCTTCTTCTTGGCGGCGGCCTTCTTCGGGGCTGCCTTCTTCTTGGCGGCGGCCTTCTTCGGGGCGGCCTTCTTA
>JAJYMZ010000034.1 GCA_021786615.1 Acidobacteriota bacterium | reverse complement strand
CTGCTGCTTGGACGCCATCACGGGCACCGTCCTCACCTTTGTGGGGCTGCCGGGACTCATGCCTCTGCCTTGGTGGCAGATGCTCACGGTGTTCGGATTCGCGATGGTCTCCTGCCTTGTCATCAACGACGCCCTGAAAGTCGGGATGATCAAGTGGCTCGTTCCCGCCGCGTGTTGCCCACCCTCTCCCACAGCCCACGGCCCACAGCCTGATAACCTACTTAAGTGACCGATCCAAGCAGCAGCACCATTCATCTCTGGCTGGGCTTCGCCGTGGCCGCGCTTCTGATCTACCGGGCCGCCATGGCCACCCTGCTGGCGGCCTTCCATTCATTGTCCTCGGTGCAGCGGCGGCGTCTGCTGGAAGAAGAAGCCATCGCGGATCCCCTGCTCGCGGGACTCATGGCGAGGCCCCACCGGCTTGGCATGAGCCTCGGGCTTTGGAGCCAGCTCCTGCTCGCCCTTCTGCTGGTGTTCATCTGGCCCTTCCACGGGGTCCTTCCCGGTGGCGGATGGGCCCTCGCCGCGTCGGCCCTGGTCTACCTCTGGGCCCTGGACTTGGCCCTGCCCACTTTGCTCACCTGTAAAAATCCCGCGGCCTGGATCGTGCGGCTGTTTCCCCTTTATGCGCCCTTCCATCGCATCCTGGTCCTCCTGGTCTCGCCCATCGCCGATGTCTTCGAGCGCCAGCGGCAGGAGAAGGACCTGGCACGGGAGGCGGACGACGTGGATGCCACGGATGATGCGGTCACCGCGCTGCTGGAGGAAGGCGAAGCCGAAGGCATCCTTGAACACACCGACAGCGCGCTCATCCGGAATGTCGTGAGCTTCGGCGACACGGTGGTGCGGGAGGTGATGACCCCCAGGACGGCCCTGGTGGCCCTCTCCGTGGATGCGACGGCGCCGGAGGCATGGTCCGCGTTCCGGAGAAGCCGGCACTCGCGCATTCCCCTCTATGAAGGCGGCATAGACAAGGTCGTGGGTGTGCTGCTCCTGAAGGATCTTCTGCAACATTCCGAATCCGAAACCCTGGAACTGCGCGGCCTCATGAAGCCCGCGCACGTCGTGCCGGAGAGCAAGCCCATCGAGGAGCTGCTGCGGGAGCTGCAGCGGGAACGTACGCAATTGGCCCTCGTGGTGGATGAATTCGGGGGCCTGTCGGGTCTCGTCACCGTCGAGGATCTGCTGGAGGAAGTCTTCGGCGAGATCCGCGACGAGCACGAAGGCGCCGTGGACATCCTGGAGCAGGAGCCCGGCGTCTTCATCGTCTCGGGCAAGGTGCACGTGGAGGATCTGGAGGCCCGCCTGGAACTCTCCTTCGAGCGCGATGGCTTCGACACGGTGGCGGGCCTGGCCATGGCGCGCCTGGGGCGCGTTCCCCTGGCCGGTGACCAGGTGGGCGTCGAGGGCGCGAAGCTGACGGTGTTGCGTATGAAGGGCCCTCGGATCCTCCAGGTGAAGGTGGAGCGCTGGGCGGAGCCGAGGCAGGATGTATAGAAAAGTCCTCGCCTGGTCCGCGATCCTCGCGCTGCCGATGGCGCTCATCTACGTTCGGCACCGCGAGAAGCAGCGCCTCACGCCCCAGCCCCGGGGCATGGTGCTGGGCCTTTACGCGGGGATTCCTGACTACGACTACCGCGAGGAACTGGACCGCATTGCCGCCACGGGCGCCACCTGCGTGAGCCTCCAGGCCATCTACCGCATGGAGCGCTTCGACTCCAGCGAGGTGGTGCGCCACCCCACCAGCAGCCCCACGGACGAAGCCCTGCTGAACACCTTCCGGCAGGCCAAGGTCCGCGGGCTGCGCATGATGTTCTTCCCCACCATCAACCTCCGCGCCGAAGCCGGCAACGAAAAATGGTGGCGCGGCAACATCCAGCCCAAGGACTGGGACGCCTGGTGGAAGAACTACACGGCCTTCAACGTCCATCTCGCGGAACTGGCCCAGCAGGGCGGCGTGGAGTGGTACAGCGTGGGCACCGAGATGGCCAGTACCCACGCCTTCCCAGAGCGCTGGTGCGCCCTGGCGGATGCGGTCCATCGGGTGTTCCACGGCAAGGTGGTCTACAGCGTGAACTTCGACAGCCACGATAGTTTCACGTTTGGCGGCTGCTTGGATGTCATCGGCATCAACACCTACGACCCCATCGCCAAGTACGATGAATATCCTTCTCCCATCCAGATCCGCGATGAGTGGTGGTGGATCGTCAACAAGGCGCGGACGCTCCAGGCACGGTTCCACCGGCCCGTGATGATCACGGAAGTGGGCTATCCGTCCGTGGCCCATGCCCACGTGGGGCCTTGGGATTTCCGCACGGACAAGCCCCTGGATCTGGCCTTGCAGAATGAATTGATGAAGGGGGCCATCGGCGTGCTGCGCAACTGGTCCGATGGCGAAGCGGTGTTCTACTACCTCTACGGCGAACATCTCAACCAGAAGCCCGTGGGCGGGCCCCTGGACCGCACCTACGCCATCTGGGGCAAACCCGTGGAGCAGACCGTGCGGGACTACTTCGCCCTGCCCATCTTCGAGGGCCATATCCCGCCCAAACCGTCGGACATCCATACCGCCGTCGTGGAGTCCCTGGTGGCGCAGAAGCGCAAGGAGCGCGATTACGTGGATGGCAAGGTCGCCCCTTGGGCGGACCAGTGGATGAAAGAACACCCCCTGGACCGGGAGGCCGTGGAAAGGGTCCTGGCCAGCGAGCCCGTGCCGAAAAGGAAGATTCCCAAGGGCAAGGAACGCTAAAACTCTAGGTGTTCTGATGTCCTACACTCTCGACCTGTTTACGGCAAGAGCAAGTCTCACGCATTTAAACACCGCGTCCTAATTAATGCAGCATAAGCGTTGAAAGGTTACGTTAGGATTTTGCCATCCGCGGAAGCAGCCATCCACGGCAGAGATCAGGGTATGGAGGTCTGGGAAGTGCTGGTTGTGGGTCGCAATGCGCCTCGCCAGCTTCCACACCCGTTCGATCGGGGCAAGCTGGGGACTGTATGGCGGCAGGAAAAGAAGGGTCAATGTCTTGCGGTGCTTCTCCAGGAATTCCTTTAGGAGCCGGGCATGGTGATACCTGGCGTTGTCCAGGATCACTACCATGCGCTTGTTTCGCGATCGGTGGCGAAGCAATTGGCTCAGGAAGCTCCTGAAGGTTTGGGCATCGAAGGGGTCCGAGAAGGCGTGGACGGATTTTCCGGTGCCCAGGTGGACCGCGCCAAAGCAGGCGATGGATTGCCGTGTCGGAGCATGGAGCATCACCGGGTCCTTGACCTCAGGCGGCACCCACATACGCAGGCGCGTGCCATGGCGCTGGAAGTGGCATTCATCGAGGTTCCAAAGCTCAATGTCATTCCGTTTGGCCAAGCGTTTCGTTTTTTTTGAAGTCGGCCACCCTGGCCGGGTCGCTCTGGGCCACCTGGGGCCGAGGCTTCCGCAGGCGGAACCCCATCTGGTGGAAGACCCTTTGGCACTGCCGGACCCCTAGCCTGACTCCGTAGCGCTGCCGGAGATGGGCCGACAAAAGCTTCCCATCCCAGAGACTCTGCTCATGCCCAAATTCCCGCGGACTCTTGCGCAAGTCCCGTCCGAGCCGTTTCCATTGCCGGTCATCAAGAGAGGGCGGACGCCCGGGGCGCTCGCTGTCCCTCAGTCCATCGAATCCAGAATGCTCGAAACGCTTCACCCAACGCTGGACCGTGCTCGGGTTCTCCCCGAACAGGGTGGCCACTTCCACGCAGCTCTGTCCCCCAGCCACCAGGAGAACTCCATGGAGTCTGTGGTCGTAACGCGATTCATCCGACCGGGCGATCTCCTGCCGGATAGCAATCTGCATGACATCGGCGTCCCGAATCTCCAATTGGCGCATGGACCCTCCAGTAAGGATGGGTCCAAGATATCATACATTCCGCATTATTAATGACGCTGTGTTTAATTTTCGATTTTCGATTGCCGATTTTCGATTGGGAACCACCATCCCCAATCTAGCTTCAATCGCAAATCGTAAATTATGCCGGGATAGTGTTGGATTTGAAGGTCGAGACTCTCACGTCCAGGTTAACCTTTACCCATCATGGCCCTTCCCCGCCGACCTTCCCAAGAACCTGACAAAGCACCGCTGAAAACGGTCCTGTTCGTGGAGGACGAAGTCAGTACGTTGCGGTTCTACAGCGCGGGACTCCGGGGCCTGCATGAATTCAAGTTCCTGCTGGCGGAAAACGGCCAGCAGGCCTTGGATGCGCTGAAGGCCAACAACGTGGACGTGGTGGTCACGGATCTCAACATGCCCGTCATGGATGGTTTCACGCTCATCACGCGGCTCACGGCCAAGTACCCTTCCATCCCGGTATTGGTGGTGTCAGGCCTGCCGGAGCCCAAAGCGGGCCAGGACGCCTTGAACCTCGGCGCCATCCGCATCCTGACCAAGCCCCCGCGGCTCTCGGTGCTGATGGAAGAAATCCGGGCGGCTTCCCAGCGCAAGGCCGATGGCCAGGTCAAGGGCATCAGCCTGGGCAGCCTGCTGCAATTGCTCAACTGGGAACAGAAGACCTGTACCCTCACCGTGCGGAGCAAGGGCCGGGTCGGCATGATGTATCTGCATCAGGGCGAAGTGGTGAGCGCCGCCTATCGCGAGCATGAGGGCATCGTCGCGGCTTACGAGATCCTTTCCTGGGAGCGCCCGGAGATCGAATTCGTGGAGGCCTGCCGCATGGATCGAATCATTGATCTGCCGGTGGCGGAACTGCTCATGAACGTGGCCATGATCACCGATCAGGCCACCCGCTCACAGACGATCGAGGATGGGGAGAAGCATAAATCCTGAGGGTGATTCCCA
>JAJYMZ010000081.1 GCA_021786615.1 Acidobacteriota bacterium | reverse complement strand
ATTCAAAGGCCCTGCGGTTTCCGCCACGTCGAGGCCCGCCACCAATTCATCGAATCTCATGGCTGCTGACTCCCGACCCTGATCTTCACGATTCTCTCCGCAGCCAGAGCCGCGCCAGGTTCAGGACTCTGGCTGATGACACGGGTGGCCATGTTGCCGCTGGGGCTGCCTTCCACTTCGGGAATGCCGCCGCTCATGATGATGCGCTGGATGGCGGTCTTCAGGGCCAGGCCCTTGAGTTCCGGCACCCGGCCCCGCTCCACGTGCACCACCGTTTCATCGCTTTCGCTGCTGGGCCAATCCCTTAAGGAAAGCTTCAGGTCCGGCGTCTCGTCCACGGAACTGCTGTTCTGGCGGTAGCGCCAGATGGCGTCGCCGATTTTCTTGAAAAGGGGCGCCGCCACGTCGCCGCCGGTGACATCTCCCTCGGGGTCATCCAGCATGAAGATCATTCCGTATTGGGGCTTGTCCGCCGGGAAGAAGCCCATGAAGGACGCGTAGTGGCGGTGCAGATCGTACTGGCCATTGATGACCTTGCGGGCGGTGCCGGTCTTGCCGATGGCCTCCACTCCTTCAAGCTTCGCCTTCTTGCCGGTGCCGCTGGTGATGACGCCTTTCAATACTTCCCGCATCAACGCCGAGGTTTCTTCGCTGATGACCTGCTTTCGCACCAGAGGCTTCGTTTCCTTGAGGAGCTTGCCCTGGTCGTTGTAGATGTCCTTCACCAGGAAAGGCCGCAGGAGCTTGCCGCCGTTGGCCACGGCGCAGCCGGCCATGAGAATCTGCAAGGGGCTCGTGGAAAGGCCATAACCGAAGGAAAAAGTGATCTGCGTGGGAAAGGACCAGCGATCCGGCGCGATGAGCCTGCCGGAAGTCTCGCCAGGAAAATTGAGCCCCGTTGGCTCGCCAAATCCGAAGGCCCGCAGGTACCGGTAATGATCTGCGGGATCCACCCGGAGCCCAAGCTTCGCTGCGCCGATGTTGGAGCTCTGGCTGATGATTTCCTCGAAGGTCAGCACACCGTGATGGTGGGTGTCCGACACCGTGATGCCATTGCCGAAATTCCATCGTCCCGGCCCACAGTCAATCTTTTCACCTAAACGCACCTTGCGTTCCTCCAGCGCGATGGAGGCAGTGAAGATTTTCATGGTGGAGCCCGGCTCATAGGAATCTTCCACCGGATGCACTTTGCGGGCGAACTTCTGACGTTCCTGCTCTCCTTTCAGCTCCGCGCGCTCCGCGGGATTCAAATCCGACAAGGGCCGGTTCATGAACTTCGCTGGAAGCACATGGTTGGGATTGAAGGTAGGTGTGCCAGCCATGGCAAGGATCTCGCCGGTATTGGGATCCACCACTACCGCATACGCGGTCAGGGGATGGCTGAGCCGGACGCCTTCTTCGAGGGCATCCTCCACGATGTGCTGGATGGTGGCGTCAATGGTGAGCTGCATGGTCATGCCGTTCACCGGCAACTTGGCGTAGTTTTCCTGGAGGATGAGCAGGTGCCCTTTGGCGTCCCGCGGCGCGATGAGCATACCCTGCGCGCCGGAAAGTTCCTCGTCGTAGGCCTGCTCGATACCCAATTGGCCCTTGCCGTCAATGTTCGTGAACCCGAGGATCTGGCAGGCCAGGCTGCCCCTGGGATAGTGGCGGCTGCTCTCCGGCAGGAAGCCCAGGGATTCGTCCCCCAAGGCCCGCACCGCCGCGGCCTTGGAAGGACCTAGTTGCCGCTCGATCCACACGAATGGCTTCCGGGTGAGCAGTCGCTCAAGGATCACCCGCTTAGGGATGTCGAGGATGCCGGCGAGCTTGACCGCCACCTCAGTCGCAGCTTTCACATCAGGATCGCCCCAGCTTCGTTCTTCACCCTTTTCCACCTTGTAATCCGGGTAGAAAGCCTGGGGTGTGCAGAACAGGCTCTCGGATTTCAGGGAAATGGCGAGGCTCTCCCCTCGCCGATCCAGCAGCTCGCCGCGCACTGGCGGGATGGGCACTTCCACGGTGTGCTGGTGCTCCGCGCGGGTCTTGTAACGCTTGTGTTCGACCACCTGCAGGTCCACCAGCCGGATGAAAATAAACACCGCCCAGATCCCCATGAAGCCCCCCACCCAGGGCAGCCGCGACGCCACGCGTTCCTTCGCCTCGGAGCGGCCGAGCAGGCGCCGGGGCTGGGGCTTGGTGCCGAGGAGGGTTCCGAGAAGGGCCATGAATCCGTGAGCAAGGCGAGTGCCTGTATTCATCCTAAGGGAAGTTCCGGGCAATGGGAGGTTGGCTGTGGGCTGTGGGCCGTGGGCTGTTGGTGGTTCTCTATCGCCCTTTAGGCTTGGGACTTGAGACTTGGGACTTGGGACTACACAAAAGATCGCCGCAGCAGCGCTTTAACAGGGGGAGGCCGGGCCATCAACCGTGACCCTTCCCCCTGGAGTTGGAGGAGCTCCAGTGGTCCCCTTTCAAAGCACTTCTGCGGCGAAGGTGTTCCTGACTTGATCAGGGCAAAGCGAATTCATCCGAGCTGACGGGCCGCAGTTTGGCCAGCTTCTGGTCCTGGGCCGTGAAGCGCCGCTGGATCAGGAAACTCTGCTTGCGTGGCTGCAGGCCCAATTGGGTGGCGAAACCCTGGACTTCCTCATCCCGCTGGTAGCGGCTGCGCTCCAGCATCAATTTCCGCTGGTCTTCCTGGGCCTTTTGGATCTGCTCTTTCACATGGCTCATCTCATAGCTAAGGCGCGTGTTCTGCAGGTTCAGATAGACCATGGAAGCCAGGGGCATGGCCACTGCGAACACGAGCATCAACATGCGCAGGATGCCCTCGCTTTCCACGGCGCGAACGCCCTGTGGCTGGCGAGTCTGGGGGGTGAAGCGGTTGCGGTTCATGGGAACCTCTTGGAAAATTTTCGATTTACGATTTTCGATTTGCGATTTGCTTTTCAGCGATGCGGAGGCGGGCGGAACGGGAGGGCGGATTCGTGTCGCATTCAGCCTTGGAAGGCGTGAGACCGCCTGCATGGATGAGGCGCACGACCCGGGGCAACACCGTTGGAGACTCGCGGCCGGGGCCGTCGTAGATGCCCGAAAGGCGGCGCAGGGTCTGCTTGACGATGCGGTCTTCCAGACTGTGGAAGCTGATGACCGCCAGGCGCCCCCCGGGCCGCAGGTGCTGGACCGCCTGCTCTGTGGATTCCGCAAGTCCCACCAGCTCGCCATTGACGGCGATGCGGATGGCCTGGAAAGTGCGCGTGGCGGTATCCGAGCGGTGCTGGCGCCTGAGGGCCGCGGTCATGGGCAGCACGGAATGGATGGCTTCCGCCAGATCCACGGTGGTGTGCAGGCGCCCCTCGCTGAGGGCCTTCAGGATGGCCCGGGCGATGGGGCGCGAGGCCCGCTCTTCGCCGAACTGATAGATGGCATCGGCGAGAGTGGCATCGCTCTGTTCGGCGATCCACTGCAAGGCCGTGGGGCCGTTCTCGGTGTCCATGCGCATGTCCAGGGGCCCCTCATCCCGGAAACTGAAACCACGGTCCGGGGACTTGAGCTGGAGCGTCGAGACACCCAGGTCCATGAGGATGGCGTCGAATCCATCTGGGGCTTGCAAGGCATACCAGGCTTCAAAGGCGTGATGGGTCCAGACGTCCTCATAGTTGGAAGCCAGGATGTTCAGCCGCGCGTCGGAACCCAGGCGCTCCCGAGCGGCCTGGCGGGCTTCGGGATCCCTGTCCACGCCCAGGTAGCGGGAGTCCGCGTCGCACTGCGCCAGCAGCGCTTCCGCGTGGCCGCCGAGGCCCAAGGTGAGATCCAGGATCCGAGCCGCGGGTGGCAACACGAGATTGCCGAGCACTTCATGCAGGAGCACAGGCGTGTGGACGGGGACCGCGGTCATCACGTCATATCCCCAGATCCGCGAGCTGGGCCATGTCGTCGCCCGTGAGGGGTTCGATGGCCAGGCGGCGCTCGAAGTTGGCGCGGCTCCAGATGGCCAGATGATCCATCTGGCCCAGGATGGCGACCTCGCCTTGCAGCTTGGCCGCTTCGCGGAGAATCCCCGGAATGACGAAACGCCCCTGGGCGTCCGGCTCCACTTCGCTGCCGTAATAGGCCGTGATTTCAAGAAACTTGCGCTTGGCGGGATTAGTGGAAGGCAGGGCGGCCAGGCGGGCTTCGATGGCCTCCCAGATGGGCATGGGATAGAGGCGCCCGGCGATGCCGTCCATGGAGGTCAGGTAGTGGCGGGAGCTTCCCCCACCCTCGATCGTGGCGAAGGTTTCGAGGTCGGCCTTGAAGGACGTGGGCAGTTTGAGCCGCCCTTTTTCGTCCACCGTGGCCGGTGAATTGCCGCGAAGACGCAGCACGTGTCCCACCTTTCAGCAAAGACCACCAGGACTTGAATGGAGAGGTGAATGGTCGTGGGTTGTGCCACAAATACCCACTTCATTCCATTTTTTGCCACTGATTGCCACTCACGAGTGTAGGACCGCACTAAAACCACTCAAGCCAAAAGAAAAACGAAAAATAAACAATTAAAGCGAACGAATAGCCACCGTTCCCGCTTCGTTACCTGGCCGAAACACACCAAAAACCTAGATTCACGCATACTTTGGTCATCCCATGATCCGAACCCCCCACCTTCCCGCCCCCTCCTTAGCCGCCTTGGCGCTGGTGGTCCTTGGCACCTGGATGGTGGTGTCCCTGGGCCAGCCTCTAGGCCTCATCCTGGGAGGCCTATGCTTCCTCACGGGCGTCGCCTTGCTGCTGCTCAAGGGACTCCTGCATTTCGGATCTGAGGCTCGGGTCAATTCGGACCTGGAATTGGAAAATCGCTCCCTGAAAGACCTCAGCCGCAAAG
>JAJYMZ010000003.1 GCA_021786615.1 Acidobacteriota bacterium | reverse complement strand
GTCTGCTGTGGTTGAGGCGCCTGAAGGGTCTGACGGAGCTGATGGAACCGCCCGAAGGTCATCGGGCTGTCGCGCTCCGTGGACGCCGGACCCGCTAGAGGTTCGGAACTGCCGCCGCCTGACAGAACTCCCGAAACGATGTTGAAAAAATTGATCGCGTTGTACACGTCCCAATTGTCGGGGGCCAAGGGGCAGGCGCTGGTCCGCACATCCACACCGACACCGTAGTTCACGCCGTTGGCCGCAGTAAGCGTGTAGGTGGTTCCGACGCCGTAGTCCTGAACCATGGTCCAGACGTTGGCACCGGGGTACCGCACCCAGAACTGGTATTTGTAGCCAGCAGCGGGAGTTCCGGCGGAGCCCGAGCCCACGGCCGTGAAGGTCACTGGCGATGTGAAAGTTATCGGGCTGCCCGACATGGGCTGGTTGGGGGTGAGAGTCACGGCGGTGGCGGGTGGAGTGGACACGAAGAGGTGGGTGCCTAGCCGCTCGGTGGTCCCGGCTGCGGCTCCGTCCACGGTGGCTAAGGTGAGCTGGGTCCATTCCGCGGGGGTGTACGCCGGGTTTCCATTCACGACCGTGGCGATGCGCACGAAGGACTTGTCCGCCCCCCAGGTGGTGCCATTTCCCACCACGTCCAGGCGATCCGCCCAGGCGGCAGTGCCGTTGCTCGCGCTCAAGATCACCAGGTCATCCCCATTGAAATTGACGACGCCGCTGGCGGTGCCCGTCGCGTAGGTGGGGTTGACCGCGGCGCTGTTCTTGAAGAGCAGTGTGGCGCCGGGGGCCAGGCTCCCCGTGAGGGCCAGGGAACTGCTTGGAGACACGCCTGAGGGCGCGTCAGCGGCGGCGTTTGAGTAAAGGGCTAGGTAGCGTGGAGGCGCGGCGAGATTCACGGCGGCGTTGCCGACGTTGGTGATTTCGAGCCACTTGTCGCTGCTCAGGCCCTCGTAGTACTGGCTGATGATGAGACTGCCAGCACCACACGCGGGATTCACCGCGAGCGCGAAGGCCGTGCTGGCCGTGAGCCCACCGCCATCCGTCACTGTCAAAGTGATCGTGGCCGTGCCGCTCTGGCCGGCCGCGGGGGTCAGCGTCACCGTACGGGCGGATCCACTTCCGCCGAAAACAATGTTGGCGTTGGGAACCAGGGCCGTATTGGAGGAGCTGCCCGCGACGGATAAGGAACCCGCGGCTGTCTCAGCGTCGCCGATGGTGAACGAGATGGGCGCTGTGGCCGTATCCTGCGCCGTGGTCTGGTTTCCGATGGCGGAAATGGTCGGGGCGGTGTTCGTGCCGGTGTTGCTGATGGTGAAGCTCACGGCGGTGCTCGTGCCGATATTGTTGGCGGCGTCATAGGCCTTGGCTGTCAGCGTGTGGTTGGCGTTCGTCAATGTCGTGGAATCCAGCGTCATGGAGTAGGGAGCGACGGTGCTGGTGCCTTTGAGCGTGCCATCCACGTAGAATTCCACCTTCGCCACGCCCACATTGTCCGTGGCGGTGGCATTGAACGTGATGGTGCCGCTGGTGCCCGTCTCGGTGGCACTGACCACCGGCGCTTGTGTGTCGCCACCGCCGGTCCCTTGGGTCACCCACACCGGCGCGGACCACATGAGGTCGCCATTGTCCTGGGTGATCTTGGCGTAATAGAAATGATCGCCATTCGCGGGGGTGAGGGTGGTGACCGCGGTGCTGGAAAGCTGACTCACGGCGACGCCGCTGCCAGGTACGCCCTCGAAGACCTGCACCTGGGACGCCGTGTGGCCGGTAGCGGAAGCGTAGTTCACGGTGAGGGTGAGGGACCCGCTGTTGGCGAAGCGCTCGCCCATGACGTGGCCGTTGGCGGTGAGGATGATCTGCGCGTTCTTGTCCATGGTGGCGTAGACGCGGCGGGCCTGAACAGCCTCCATGAAGCTCAGCATAGTAAGAGCCGTGCCGGTGGGGATCAATACGCCCGTGCGGTTGGTGTAGCTGGCGCCCCAGTTGGCGCAATGGTTGTCCTGGTCGGTGCTGGGCGCCAGATGGTAGCCGTAGGCCAGGAGCGCGTTGAAGGTGGGCTCCCAGGAGCTGTGAGCGGTTTCGGTTTCGGTGGTGTTGGTGGAAAAGGCGGAGGTGTTGAGTATTTCGCACAACACCATGGCCGCATCGCCATCCGCCGTGTAGCCTAGCGCCGTTCCGCCCACCACGAACTGGCCCGAAAGCGCGGGGTGGTTGAACTGGCCCACCCAGCCCTTGGTCCTCATCAGGGTGTAAAGTCCCGCGTAGTCGCCCTTGGGGGTGTTGTAGTCGCCGATGAGCTGGCCCGAACTGTTCAACTCCCATTCGCACAGTCCATCCGTGTTGAAGATGTTCATGTGGCCGCCATTGCTGATGACGCCCCACTCCACGCCGTAGAGGCCCAGGAAGCCGGGGTGGGTCGCGGTGAAGCTGGAGGCGGCGGAAAGCCCGGACTGGTACAGGTTGCGCGCCACCACCGGATCAGCGGCGGCGTTGGTGCCCGTGGAGCCGTCGTACATGTGGTTGTGCTCGGAGCACATCAGCATGTCCAGGCCTTGGTTCAGCGCGAACTGGTAGGCCTCCGCGGGCCCGCCAACGCCGCTCTGGGGAGCTTGGGCGCCGGTGCAGGTGCTCACGGGACCACCGCCATCGCTGTGGTTGGTCTGGCTGTGCAGATTGCCGAAATAGATGGTGTAGGGCAGGCCGCCCGTGGCGGGACGGGAGGCTTCCACGGGTGTGCCCTGCTTCGAGGCCGCTGCCAGGACCGCATCACCCGCTGCGCTTACCGGAAGCGCGCGGAAGGCGGGCATCGCTGGCCGTGCGGGTTTGCCGACCTGGATGTCGAAGGTCTGGTCCTCGACATTTTCAACCGCATGAGCGAGGTGATGCTCCACGCGGCTGGCCTGGTCCGGCTGGAGAGCCTTGCGGAATTCCAGTTGGGTCATAGAGCTGGCCCTCAGGCGAACTTTATAGAACCCCGGCGGGAGCGCCATGCCGCGACGATCCAGGCCGTCCCAGGGCACGCGCACCGTGGCCTGGGCATTGGGCAGGGGCGCTTCGCCCCGCCAAGTGCGGATGATGATGCCGCGCTGGTCCGTGAGCTCCACGCGCCACGCGGCCACCGCCAGATCCTCCGCATCCAGAAAATTGAAGTGCAGCGTGAACACCCGCGCGTCGCCCTGGTCGCCGGTGAACGGGGCTTTCAGCAAGGCTTCGAACTCAGCGTGGTCGGGATGCGGAACGCGGGCGACCCTTGTCTGCTCGGGTGATTGGGCTGGCAGCGCTGAACCGATCAGCAGCATGGCCAGCAGAGAAAGACAGGGACGGTGCATTCGCATGGGACCTCCGCAAGGTGATTCACTAAAGAATCAGGGATCCGGAGGGAAGTTGGTTGTTAATTTTTGTGAAGTTTTGTTAATTTTCAGTGCCCGATTCAACTCCACATCAGCGTTGGGTGGGTGCAATAAGCTTCAGGCCTTTTCGTGTGGTTCGAATGGTAAGGTCCTTTGGGCTGGCTGAGGTAGTGGCTGGACCATCCCAAAACAGACGATAGCGGCTACCGAACGCGAGGATGGAAGAACCGAACCTGGAGGGCAGCTGGTTGTCGAAATAGAAGGCAAATCCCCCAGTGGCCTCGGCCTCAGCGGCTAGGTTCCCGCGGAAAGTAAGTCCTGTCCCCGCCACGGAATATAAAGTGATGCCTGAGAGGATCGCGCTCTTTCGCAAGGCGGCCTGGGCAAGCTTGATATCTCGAGTGGCGATTTCGGCGGCTTCGGCCGGCCCACCTTGATCTCCGGTGGTGCGAGCGAAGGTTCCGCGTGTCGCAGCCGCCACTGAAGGATGGGAGAAATCGTCAGCCTCGCTGCGAGAAAAAACCACGCAATGGGTGGGGTCTTTAAGTTTCCCCAGGGATGCGAAGAGGTGTTCCATGGAGCGCATTTCGTCCAGGACTACCTTGAGTTTTCCGCGGGCCTCCGTTGGTGAATCGAAACCGAGCCGCTCAATCACTTTTGTACCTCGATGTTCTGGCTTTCCATAAGGGCCAGCTTCGGTGATTTTGGGAAGGGCCTCCACGTATTTCTTCACAAAGGCGGTAAAGACCTCGCGGGAGTAAGGTGCAGCCTGGGGTGTGGGTTCTGCCAAATCTGCCAAGGAAGGAGACAGGACTCCGGGTGTGCCCTCGAAAGCCATGCACAAGACGGAGGGGAGTTGTTCCAGGGCCTTCTGCCACTCAGCTGGATTGGGGGTTAGACCGGTTGTCAAAGGGATGAGCCCTTCCCGTTTACGGACGATGATAAGTACGCGATCCCCTTCTGGGAGATTCGTAAGGAATTGGGCGACGGACTGAAATGCGGTGGCACGGAATCGCGGATCGAGAATCGGTTCGAAAACGATGGCCCAATTCTGAATCAGGTTCCCCGTGAGGGTTGGAGAATCCATGCGTTTCAAGGGTAAAGCCTGTCCTCCCATCTTGACCTCCCACTCCTCGGCCTTGATATCAGAAGGGAGGCCCCCCTTAGAATCTATGGCCAGAACCCAGGCGTGGTAATGCGTAAGAGAGACCTCCTGGGCAGGAAGTAACGAGGTCATTACGGTAAAAGCTATAAAGGTTGTCCGAAACATGATCTCTCCAACAAATGGGATACCTCAATGGACTATCAGCCTAAACCCTCAGTAATGGTACGTCTACATGTACTCACGCGGTTGCATACTTTGCCGGGATGCCCATCCACTATCGCGCAGCGGCTGGGTCGAATCACTATTATTCAGGACGACTTAGAGCTTATCCGTAAATTAATCCAACCCTCCTCAAGCAGATCACTGCGGCGGCCAGATGCAGCAAGGCTACAAAGCTGGCGGCCGTTTTTTCGTAACGCACCAAGAGCTTTCGGAAGCGC
>JAJYMZ010000091.1 GCA_021786615.1 Acidobacteriota bacterium | reverse complement strand
AGTAGACCGAGCACATGGCGCCTTGCCCCAGGAGTTCCAGGCCCTTGTATCTGCCAATGGATTCGGGGATCACGGGCCTCCGGTGTTCAGAAAACAGGGCCAGCCGGGGGGTTGAATCTTCGGAGTGGGAACCAGGCAAAGCATAGCAGGACGGGCAACAGCAGGTGGAGATCACTGGACTGTTTATTCATAGATTGTATTATTCCATCGCTGCCCCCAGGTCAAGCTCCGATATCCCAACCCCAGGAGTCCATATGTCCGATCTCACCCGCGATGATTTCCTTCAGGCCCTCAAGGACAAGAAACGGGCTTTTGAGCACATGGACTTCGAAAACATGGACCTGCGGGGCATTGACCTGCGGGGGCTCAATTTCACGGGCTCCAACCTCTCCTTCGTGAAGTTCAACGGCAACTTCCTGACCGAAACCAACCTCACGCGGGCTGACTTGAGCGAATCCGAACTATCTGGATGCAAGCTCATGAACGCCAACCTGGAGGGTGCCATCCTGCGCAAGGCAGACCTCACCGAGGCGAATCTCACTGGTGCCAGGCTTCAGCGCGCTGACCTGCGGGGCGCGGATATGTCCCGGGCCATTTGCGCAGAGGCGGATCTGCGCGGTGCTGACCTGACCCGCGCCAAATTGTCCGTGGTGGATTTCCGCTTGGCCAACCTGGGCCGGGCGAACTTCACGGGCGCCATGATGCGGGGCGCGCTTCTGCGCGGGGCCGATCTTCGGGAAGCCATCCTGGATGGGGCGACGGGCATCGAGCAGCAGGTCTCCCCGTCCCAGACCATCGAAGCGCCGCTGCCGAAGCCCGGAGCCACAGCCACCAACCCTCCTTCCCCAGCCCGCACCCAGGCCATGGCCCCGGGCCGCACGCAGGCCATGGCGCCCGGGCTGACTCAGAACATGGTCGCGCCAGGCATCCTGGCGCGCCCGGCGGGCCAGCCCGCACCCTCTAAATCAACCCCAAAAGCGAAGAAGTACCATCCACCCTTGCGGCAGATTCCGGCCCTGATCTTCACTTCGTCGGGATGGATCCGTGGTCAGTTCCACTTGCCTGTCATGCACGGGTTCCTGGATTTCCTGAACCGCATGGGCGATCTGCTGAAGCTCACGGATGTCACCCTGCCCCACCTCAAGCGGGAGCTGGCCTTTTTCGGGCTGCGCAGGGATTCGGCCATCATGATCATCCCCGATTGTGAAGAAGCCAATCTGAGCCTGCCCACCATCACCGGCAAGGCCGAGACCCATCAGACCTCCTTCCTCATGGCCACCGGCAGCGTCACAGGCCACATGATCATCGAGGCCGACATCCGGGTTTCGGACTACCTGAACCAGGGCCGCTGGGTGGTGTTGCGGGACTGCGAAGTGGGCTCCCACGCGGGGGCCGGAGGCCGCAGCAAGGTCGCCAACTTTCCCTTGCTGGTGCTCAATACTGCCTGTGTCATCGGGACTTCGGATGAGAGCCTGGCCAACTATGAATAAGGATTCAATCATACAATTTTTCCCACAAGGTGGGATGTGTCCAAGAGCGTTAAAAAACGAACCTATATTTGGGAGCTGAAAACCTGGCCAAAGTTTGAGTACGACCTTGGCCGCCTCGCGCCGGCCATGCGCGCCGCGCGACGCGCTCAAGGGGACCTTCTCGGGATGGTGAAGGCCCTCAGCGAAGCCACCCTGACCGAGGTCATGGTGGGGGCGATGGCTCGCACAGCCATTGGCAACAACGCCATCAAGAGCATGGATCTGAGCCTGGAGTCGGTCCGCGCCTTCATGATGCTCAGGTTGTGCGCGGCGAAAGGAGGATTTCAGCCCGGCGCCGCGGGACGCATGGACCCCATCGCCGGGATGCTGGCGGAGGCCGTGCGGGACTTCCGTTCCCCCCTCACGATGGACCGGATCTTTTCATGGCACCGCGTGATCTTTCCTGACGGGGTCTCGCCGGATTGGGGTTGGATCCGCGTCGAGGAACTGCGCGGACCGAATCCCATCATCGTGGCCGCCAGTCGCAGAACCCCCGGGAAACCGGACATCATCCTTTTTGAGCCTCCAGGGCGGCAGGGACTTGAGGCCCAGATGGAGACCTTCCTGGATTGGTTCAATGCTCCCCCGGAGGGGCTCGATGGCCAGTTGAGGGCAGGTATCGCTCATCTATGGTTCCTCATCCTTCATCCCCTGGAGGATGGCAATGGCCGCATCGCCCGGACCATCACGGAACTGGCCTTGGCCCAGGACGAAGCGAGTGTGCTGCGCTTCTACAGCATCTCCAAACAAATCATGCGGAACTCCGGCTACAAGGGCGCCCTAAGACACGCCCAGCAAGGGGACCTGGACATCACCAATTGGCTGATTTGGTTTCTCGAACAGGTCGAGGCGGCAGCAGGCCAGGCAATGGAGGATGTTCGCCCGGTACTGGTCAATCTCACACCCCAGGTTGAGCCAAAGCATGCGGTCATCACTGACCTAACCGACTCCCCCCCTAAAACAATTGTTCCCTCGGGAAGGCCGCTGCCGGGGAGCCTCTCCGAAGGTGCAGCAGGAACTCCTTGTTCCCCTCTCCACCCCGGATGGGGCTCTCCATGAGGCCCTGAGGCGCCAGTTCCGAGGCGGTGAAAAAACCCCAGATCTCCTTGCAGACCCGTTCATGCACTGCGGCATCCCGCACGATGCCCCCTTCGCCCACATCACCGCGGCCCGCCTCGAACTGGGGCTTCACCAAAAGGATGGCTTCGGCGTCTTCCGCGAGGCTCGGCAACAGCGGAAGGATCGTCAGCCGCAGGGAAATGAAACTCAAGTCCCCCACCAGCAGCGAGCATGTCTCGGGAATTCGGCCCGGATCCCAGTGGCGCAGATTGCAGTGCTCGATGCTGATGACGCGGTCATCGCTGCGCAGCTTCCAATGAAGCTGGTTGGTGCCCACGTCCACGGCATAAACTCTGGTGGCGCCGTGCTGAAGCAGGCAATCGGTGAAGCCGCCGGTGGAAGCGCCCGCGTCGAAACAAATGCGATCCTTCGGATCCACGTGAAACGCATCCAAGCCACCTTGGAGTTTCAATCCACCCCGACTGACGAAGGGCAGCGCTTCGCCACGCAAGCGGATAGCGGCGGCCTCATCCACCGCCGTGCCAGCCTTCGTGACGGGCCGGTCCTCAACGAGCACATCTCCGGCAAGAATCCGCGCCTGGGCCAGTGTGCGGGTCTCCACCAAGCCGCGCTGGACCAGCAGCACATCAAGCCGATGCTTCATCAGAGGCGCGCCTTCAGGCGGCTGCGCTCCTGGATCTGGATGCCCAGGGATGTGCCACCAAGCACCGCCGCGTTATGGAGTTCCCCGGTCACCACCAGGCCCTCGCCAACCGCTGGTAACGGATCCTTGGTGGTCACCCACAGCTCGCCAGTGTCGTCCTGGAGTTTGTAGAAACGGGTCCCCACAAAGGGCAGCTGGCTGGAATCCACCACCTTCCCCTTCACCCTCACGGTCCTGCCCTCCAGACTCGGGGCGGATTGCCGCACTTCGCCGATGGGGCGTGTGCCGAAGGGGATCAGGCCGCAGCCAGCGAAGAGGATGACCAAGAAAGCGGGGATCAAGAGAGTGTTGAATTTTCGAATGCTCATCCTTTCTCCTTCTTCTGCCGAGTCTGCCGGGCGATCTCCATGCGGTACAGGGCCACGTTCCGATTATGCTCCGCCAGGGTGCGCGCGAACCGATGGCCGCCGGTCCCGGTGGCCACGAAATAAAGGTCCGGCCCAGGGCCAGGATGTTTCGCGGCTTCGATGGCCGCGGGGCTGGGGATGGCGATGGGCGTGGGCGGCAGGCCAGCAACGAGATAGGTGTTGAATGAGTGCCGGCGGGCGAGGTCCTCATACAGAGGAGCGGTGAAACGGAGATCACCACTGAGCCAGCGCGCATACTGGCTGGTGGGATCGCACTGGAGCCGCATGCCCATGCGCAAGCGCCGCGCGTAGACGCCCGTCACCCTGGGCAGTTCCTCGGGCAGATTGGTCTCCTTTTCCGCGAGACTCGCCAAAATGAGGGTCTGGTAGGGCGGCAGTACGCCTCCCTCAAGGGTGGGACGCACAGAACGGCGGAAAGTCTCCACCATCGCCAGAAAAATCTCTTCGGGTTCCATGGCGTGATGAACCCGGTACGTGGCAGGCGCCACCAGCCCTTCTAAACTAGGAGCCTCTGGAAAACCCGCGGTGGCAGCCAGGTTCCGGCTCTTCCATAATTTCCAGAAAACCTCTTCAGGCACGAAGTCCTTCAGCCGCGATTGCACGATCCAGGCATGGGCGGCGTAGGGAATGACGATGTTGGTGAAGTGGATCTCGCCGCGCCGCAACTTGCGGGCGACCTCAGAAAGACTGGCCTGGGAATCGAAGGTGTATTCGCCACGGATGAGCTTCAGGTGCCGCGCCCGGGCCCAAAGCTTGAAGAGCGACGCCGATCGGATGACGCCTTCATTCTCCAGCTGGTCGGCGATCTGATCCACCGTGGCGCCCTTCCGGATGAGCACGGTGCCCTGCGTGACCAGCGGCCCTTCGCGTTTCCAGCTCCACAGCGTCCAAAGCGGCGGCAGCGCCAGCAGCACCATTGCCAGGAGTAGACGTTTGGAAGTGCGGGCTCGGGCCATCCATTGAGGTTAGCGGCCGTCCATCGAAAATCGCCAATCGAAAATCCATGAATGGATCGGCCGGCAGCGGCTTCATTGACGATCCATTGGGGTTTCCGGATCCAGGCGGATAAGTTCCCCCTGAGGACGCAAGGGATCCAGCTTGATGGTTTTGGCGGCAAATCCATTCAGGCGCAATTCCAGGCTGTGATCTCCGGCTCCCGGAACGTGCTTCAGGAGCGCGGGACTGTTCCCCATGGATTTGCCATCGAGCAAAATTTCCGCACCGGCCGGCTCGGTTTCCACGTTCAAATCGTAGGGCGCCAGCTCCAGCACCAGGCTAGAT
>JAJYMZ010000101.1:3857-4962 GCA_021786615.1 Acidobacteriota bacterium | reverse complement strand
CAAGAAGAAAACTATTGATTCTTGGCGCCCTTGGCGTCTTGGCGGTGGTTTCTTTCTTTACACTTGGGATTCAGCTCTGCGCGATCTTCACCATCTGGGCGAAGGCCAGGGGGTCCAGGCTGGCGCCACCCACCAGGCCGCCGGCGACTTCAGGCACCGCGAGGATCTGGTCGAAATTCTGAGGATTCACGCTGCCGCCATAAAGGATGGGGACCGAGCCGCCCGCATCCCCAAGAATGACCCTCAACTCTTCCCGGATGAACGCATGGGCTTCGCCGATCTTGTAGGTGTCCGCGGTGCGGCCCGTGCCGATGGCCCAGACGGGCTCGTAGGCCACCCAGAGGGGGCCGCGGGAGGCGCCCTTCAGCACCGAGAGCTGAGTCTGGAGCACGCTGAAAGTCTGCTCCCGCTCGCGCTCCGCCATGGTCTCGCCGATGCACAACAGCGGCAGCAGCTTGCACTCCTGCGCCGCGCGGACTTTTTTGGCGAGGGCTTCGTTGGTTTCGCCAAACAGCTGCCTCCGCTCACTATGGCCCAGGATGACGCCGCTGCAGGCCGCGTCCCGGATCTGGGCCATGGACATTTCACCGGTGAAGGCGCCCATGGGCTCGAAATATCCGTTCTGCGCGAAGGTGGTGATGCCGCGCTCGCGCAGCTGGGAATGGATGGTCCAAAGCAGCACGGTGGGCGGCGCGATGGCCACCCGCACGTCCTCCACGGGCGCGTAGTACTTTACGAACTCGGTACAGAAATTGGAAGCATCCGCATACAGCAGGTTCATCTTCCAGTTCGCCACGACGCATCGCACGGAAACTCCTGAGGGTTTTTAAGTCGTTGCTGCAAAATCAACTACTCAGTTGGAAGGCGCCCCGACATAAGGTGCCGTAGCAAAATAACCAGGAAAGCACAGGTTATTTTGGCACGGCTCCTAAGAGTCTAGCGCGACAGCGCAGCCACGCCGGGCAATTCCAGTCCGCTCAGAAATTCCAGGCTGGCGCCGCCGCCAGTGGAGACATGGCTCATGCGCCCGATGACGCCAGCCTTGGCGGCCGCGGCCACGCTGTCCCCGCCGCCCCCCAGCACGAAGGCCCCTCGATCCGCGGCG
>JAJYMZ010000101.1:0-3847 GCA_021786615.1 Acidobacteriota bacterium | reverse complement strand
ATCTCTTCGGCGAGGGTCAGGGTGCCGCTGGCGAAAGGCTCCAGCTCAAAGACGCCCATGGGCCCGTTCCACAGGATGGTTTTCGCCCCGCGGATCTCCTGGACGTAGGCCGCCACGGTCTCAGGCCCGATGTCCAGCCCCATGCGGTCGTCAGGGATATCGGCATCGTTGGTGAGATCGCAGTCGGCATCCTCGGCCAGGCGGTCAGCCACCAAATGATCCAGGGGCAGGAGCAGGCGCGTGCCCTTGTCCTTGGCCTCCTGGATGAGCCCTTTGGCCATCTCCACCTTGTCGTCCTCGCACAGGCTCTTGCCGATGGGGATTCCTTCGGCTTTCAGTAGGGTGTAGCTCATGGCCCCGCCGATGAGGATGGCGTCGGCCTTGCCCAGGAAATGATGGATGAGCTCGATCTTGTCGGACACTTTCGCGCCCCCCATGACCGCGATCAAGGGTTTTCTGGGATGGTGGAGGATGCGTCCCAGGGCCTCCAGTTCCTTTTCCATGAGAAAGCCCGCAGCCACCCGTTCTTTCGGAAAATCCGCCACCATCCCGCTCACGGATGCGTGGGCCCGATGGGCGGCGCCAAAGGCATCGTTGACGTAGGCGTTCGCCAGCTTGGCCAGAGCCGCGGCGAATTCCGGTTTGTTTTTCGTTTCTCCCTTTTCGAAGCGAAGATTTTCCAGAAGCAGTACCTGGCCGGGCTTCAGGGCCCGGGCTTCGGCTTCCACGGCCTCACCAATGACTCCCGGAGCCAGGTGCACATCCAAGCCCTGAGCATTCAACCAAGCCGCTATCGGCGCGAGGCTGAAGGCCGCTTCAAACCCGTCGCCTTTGGGCCGGCCAAGATGTGAAGCCAGCACCACCGAGGCGCCTTGCTCCAGCAGATGCCTCAGGGTCGGCAGGGTCTCCCGGATGCGTGTGGCATCCGTGATGACGCCATCCTTCAGGGGCACATTCAAGTCCGCCCGCAGGAAGACCCGCAGGCCCTTGGCATCGAGATCCTTCAAAGTGTTGAATGACATGGAGACTCCCAATGGGAAAGCGCTGATTTCAAGAATGCTCGAAGAAGGCCAGCCAGCGGGGGGAATCGGGCAGGAAAGCTTGACCTGTGTAACCTCCGCACTCCTTGCGCAACTTTAATCCGGCTTCGGCGGCCAGGGCGGTCAATTCCTGGGGCTCGTACAGCCGCACGGATTCCACCACCTCCCGGGTGGCGCCGGAATCCAGGTACTCGATGTCCATGCGCTTGACGATGCGCTTGCCTTCCAGCGTGCGGCGGCTATGCACGCGCATCCCGGCCTGCTCCACGACGTCCTTGAGCACGAGATGGTCCCGCAGGTGCGCGGCGTTGAGGTAGTCCATGAGCACGACGCCATGAGGCTTCAGCAGCGAGGCCAGGTTGTGCAGCAGGGCGCGGTTGTTGGCATCGCTGAAATAGCCGAAGGGCGTGAACCAGAGGCAGATGCCCGAAAGCTGGCCTGTCTTGATGGGCAGGTGGCGCATGTCGCCGCGCAGCAGGTGGCCACGCAGCCGCAGGGGCGCCGCCCGCAGCAGGCTGGGCGAAAGATCCAGCCCAAAGGCATCAGGGTTCACCCGCCGCAACCAGTCCAGGTGCCGCCCCGCGCCGCAGGCCAGGTCCAGGACAGGGCCGGAAGCCAGTTCCGGAGCCAATCTCAAGCTCGTGGTGACGGCCATTTCTGCCTCGGCCTCGTCGCGATTCGCGTAGAGCGCCAGGTAGTCCTCGTCGAACCAATCCTTGAACCAATCATCCATTGCAACAGCGTACAACCGTGAGCTACGGGTCGAGAGTCGAGTGTTAAAAAGTCAACAAGTCAAAAAGTCGAGCGTCAAGGGCCCAAGCCCACCATCCCCGCTACACTAAGCAGCCAGCTACAGGACCCGTGCCATGCTCCGCCCCGAACGACTTGAAGACCAGATCCAGTTCCTGCTTTCTACCCTCGTGCTCCGGGAACTGCGGGATCCGGAGCTGGGCTTCGTCACCATCACAGCGGTCCGCCTCACGCAGGACCGGGGCCAGGCGCGGGTCTACTTCACAGCCCTGCCCACCGAAGGAAAATCCGACGAAGCCCAGGTCGCCCTCAGCCGCAAAGCCCTGGGCCGCGCTGCCGGCTTCCTGCGCACACACCTGGCCAAGGTGCTGGACATGAAGCGCGTGCCGGAGCTGAAATTCTTCCCGGATGCCTCCCTGACCGAGGGCAACCGGATGGAGGAAATCCTGGCGGATCTCGAAAAGGAGCGCGCCGCGCGGCCTCCAGATTCCATGCTGGAATCTGGAGATGTGAAATGAAACATCCATAATCTAGGTAAGGGATTTTGGATGACAATGGATTCCACCAGGGAACGCGAACAACGGAGCCTCTTGGGGCAGTTTTTCACGCCTGCTCCGACGGCTGAGTTCATGGCGTCCCTTTTCGAGCCGCTGCCTGAAGAAGTGCGGCTTCTCGATGCAGGGGCAGGTGAAGGGGCGCTCAGTCTCGCTGCGGTTCTGGAGATCTGCCGACACCAACCCCAAGTGCGAAACCTCACCTTGGTAGCTTATGAGATGGACCCTGTGGTATTGCCCATGCTTCAGGAATCTTTGAAGCACTGCGAAAGCATTTGTCTTAAAGCAGGCATCAGATTTTCATACGACCTGATCCACCAGGATTTCATCGGGCATTCAAAGGGGATACTGGAGGGTGGTTTTTTCGCGGAGGATATCCCTGGCTTCCATGCCGCCATCGTCAACCCTCCCTACCGGAAAATCGCTTCAAACTCCTTTGAGAGGCGCTATCTAAGCGCTCTGGGCATCGAGACTAGCAATATTTACACGGGTTTTCTGGCCTTAATCATGAAGTGGCTTGTCATGGGCGGGCAGATGGTGGCAATCACGCCAAGAAGTTTCTGCAATGGACCCTACTTCTATCCATTCCGCAAACAGTTCCTGGAAAACATGGACATACGAAGACTGCATGTCTTCGAATCCAGGACCAAGACCTTCAAGGAAGACCGCGTTCTTCAGGAGACGATCGTTTTACAGACCCGTCGTAGCCACTCACAGAGCGGGACAGTCCATATCTCATCCAGCGCAGGCATTGATGGAACCACCATGACCCATGTGGACGTCCCCTTCTCTGAGGTGGTTCATCCTGGGGACCAGCAGCGTTTTATCCACATTCCTTCAGGAGACCAGCACCTTGCGGCCAAGCTACGTATTTCGGCGCTTCCCGCGATGTTAGACCAGCTCGGGATGGCGGTATCCACAGGGCGGGTGGTGGATTTCAGGCTCAAGAGTTTCCTTCGTCAAGACCCTGAAGCTGGTACGGCGGCCCTCATCTACTCCAGCCACTTTAATGGCGGGAGTGTGCATTGGCCAAGGCTTGGCGCGAAGAAACCAAACGCGATTCTAGTGAACGATGAGACGCGTCAGTGGCTGATACCCATAGGTAGATATGTCCTAACCAAAAGATTCACCTCGAAAGAAGAGAGGAGGCGCATGGTTGCATCCGTTTTCGATTCTTCTAATGTCCCGGGCGATCTGGTTGGGTTTGAGAACCACCTAAATTATTTCCACGCGGGCGGACACGGCCTGGAACGCGATCTGGCTGTTGGATTGTTCGCCTACCTCAACTGTACGCTTGTGGATGACTACTTCAGGAGTTTCAGCGGGCTTACTCAAGTCAATGCCACGGACTTGAGAAAGCTCCACTACCCATCCAGACAGACGCTGGAAGCCATCGGAAGAGATATGGATCAGTTTGACTTGGAACAAATCGGGATTGATGCCCTCGTGGAGAAGCACATACATGGCTGACAAAATAAAGGCTAAAGGCCAACCCGTACAAAA
>JAJYMZ010000318.1 GCA_021786615.1 Acidobacteriota bacterium | reverse complement strand
CGGTTTCCTTCTTGTCCGCGAGCATCATCTCCACCATCCAGGACCGCGACTACGTGAAGAAGCACGAAGGCCGCTTCAAGCCTTCGGAGCTGGGCTGCGTGGTGACGGATCTGCTGGTGCAGGGCTTCCACGAGCTCATGAACCCGAAATACACCAGCGGCCTGGAAGCCAATCTGGACCGGGTGGAAGAAGGCTCGCTCACCTTCCTGAAAGCCATGAAGGATTTCTACGGGCCCTTCGAACAGTCCCTGGCGGACGCCGGCAAGCACATGCAGAACCTGAAGGCCGGCGTGCCCTCGGGGGAGGCCTGCCCGAAGTGCGGCGCGCCCCTGCTGAAGCGCATCGGCAAGAACGGCCTCTTTTTCGGCTGCACCAATTACCACGCCGAAAAGCCTGAGGACAAGTGCGACTACACCGCCGAAGTGGAGGCCATGGACGAGCCCGAAGACGCGCCGGAGTGCCCGCTCTGCGGCTCCACGCCCATGGCGCTGCGCAAGGGCCAGTGGGGGCCCTTCTGGGCCTGCACCAACTATCCGAAATGCAAGGGCATCCGCAAGGCCGACCCCAAGGGCATCCCCGTGCCTGCGGACGTTCCCACGGGCGAAAAATGTCCCACCTGCGGCAAGGAATTCGTCAAGCGCCACGGGCGCTACGGCGAGTTCATCTGCTGCGTGGACTATCCCGCCTGCAAGACCGTGAAGAAAGAAATCCTTGGGGTTCCCTGCCCCAAGTGCGGAGGGGACTTGAGCCCGCGCAAGACGCGATTTGGAAAAATTTTCTATGGCTGCACCAACTACCCCAAGTGCGATTTCACCGCCTGGGACAAGCCCGTGGATCGCGTCTGCCCCAAGTGCAAGGGCCTCTACCTCCTGGAGAAAACCCGCAAGCCCCGGGGCAAGGACCCCATCCAGGTGCTGCTGTGCCCCAATCCCGGATGCGGCTTTGAGGAGCCCCTAGGGTGACGCGGCCTTCATCCTGCGGCTGCTGAATGAGATCTGCTTTCTCCAGCACATCGGCGGCCAGGGCGTGCGGACGCTGGTGCAAGCCGCTAGCTACTTGCTCGAGGCCCCCATCCGCAAATCTCTGATCTTGCCTGGAGGAACTACATGCTGATGCTCCTGTTCATCCCGATCGTGCTCGCGGATCTCCTCCTGGCCGCCCATTTCCTGAGGGGCGGCAACCTCGTGGCGATGGCGGTTCCGTTGGTCCTCCTGGTGTTTCTGGCGGTGCGCAAGCCATGGGCCGCAACGGTCCTCCGGTTCGCTTTGGTGATTGGCACGCTCGAATGGATGCGCACGGCCCTTGTTCTCATCCAAGCCCGGCGGGAGCTGGGAGAGCCGTTCCTTCGCCTTGGGGCCATCCTTGGGGGCGTTGCGGTGGCCACGGCCCTGAGCTTGTTGGTGTTCCGCTCTCGCCGGGTGCGTCAGCATTTCCACCTTGGCTAGACGGCCCCTCAAGGCATGAAGGGTTCCTCATGATCTTTCAGGTTGCCTTCGATGTAGATGCCTAGGGCCTGGGCCAGGTCTTCAGGCAATGGATCGAACCGAAGACCGCAGCCCATGATGTCCATGCCTTCGCCGCCGCCCAAGGTCCTCATCACGGTGGCGCACATGGGCGTGGCGGGCAGATCGGGATGATGCAGGATCAGGTCCTCCACGCGCCGGCCAGCCACCACGCCGCTGGTATGGCTGGTGTCTATGAACAGGAAGAGGCCCCCCAGGCTCAAGCTGGTGACGCGCAGCCCAGCCAGATGCTTCTCCTTGATCCTCAAGGAAGCGCTCAAGCTCCCATCCACGACGCTGATGCGGGGAAATCGGCGGGGTGTTTCCATGGAGAATCTCCGGCAGGATGAGACAGGTTCGGGCTAAGTCTTTACAGAATAGCCCGTGCTTTTTCCCGAAGCGAATCTGAAGCCAGTTGAATCGAGCGATCCCAGAACCCAAGTCTATCAAGCCTGCCTCCGGGTAGGCCCCTTGCGGCTCTACACTGGATGGATCCCCTGGGAGCATCCCGTGCCCTATCCCCATCTTCTGGCTCCCCTCGATCTTGGTTTCACCACGCTCTCCAACCGCGTCCTCATGGGCTCCATGCATACGGGTCTGGAAGAAGAAAGGGGTGGCTTCAGAAAGCTGGCGGCCTTTTATGCGGAGCGGGCCAGGGGCGGCGTGGGCCTCATCGTCACCGGAGGCATCGCGCCAAATTTTAAGGGGCGGTTATCGCCTTTTGGCGCCCAGCTGAGCTGGCCCTGGCAGGTGGGCAAGCATCGCCTCATCACCGAAGCGGTACATGCGGGCGGTGGCAAGATCGCCATGCAGATCCTCCATGGCGGGCGCTACAGCTACCATCCGTTTTCCGTGTCGGCTTCGAATGTGAAATCTCCCATCACACCGTTCAAACCCTCCGCGCTTTCGGGCCGAGGGGTCGAGGGCACGATCCGCGACTACGTGTCCTGCGCCCGCTACGCCCAGGATGCGGGCTACGACGGCGTGGAGATCATGGGCAGCGAGGGTTACCTGATCAACCAGTTCCTGGTGGCCCGGACCAACCGCCGGACCGATAAGTGGGGCGGCTATTACGAAAACCGCATGCGCTTTCCGGTGGAGATCGTCCGGCGCACCCGTGAAGCCGTGGGCCCCAACTTCATTTTGATCTTCCGGCTTTCCATGCTCGACCTCGTGCCCGACGGCTCCACCTGGGAGGAGGTCGTGCAGCTGGCCAAGGCGGTAGAGGCCGCGGGCGCCACCATCATCAACACCGGCATCGGCTGGCATGAGGCGCGGGTCCCCACCATCGGCGCCATGGTCCCACGCGGCGCCTACGCCTGGGTGACCCGGCGCATGAAGGGCCAGGTGAATATTCCCCTCATCACCACCAACCGCATCAACACGCCGGAAGTGGCGGAAGCCATCCTCGCGCGCGGCGACGCGGACATGGTTTCCATGGCGCGGCCCCTGCTCGCCGATGCGGAGTTCGTGCTCAAGGCCGCACAAAACCGCAGCGACGAAATCAACACCTGCATCGCCTGCAACCAGGCCTGCCTGGACCATGTCTTCGAACAGAAACGGGCCACCTGTCTGGTGAACCCGAGAGCCTGCTACGAGACGGAGCTGAACTTCCCAAAGGCTGCACATTCCAAGCGCATCGCGGTGGTGGGGGGCGGCGCCGCGGGCATGGCCTTCGCGTGCTACGCGGCTGAGCGCGGCCATCAAGTGACGCTTTTCGAAGCGGCGAACGAGTTGGGCGGCCAGCTCAACCTGGCCAAGCAGGTGCCGGGCAAGGAAGAGTTTTTCGAGACGCTGCGGTATTTCAACCGCCGCTTAGAGCTGACCAAGGTGGACGTCAAACTCAATGCCCGCGCTTCGATGGATGATCTGAAAGCCTTCGACGAAGTGGTGCTCGCCACGGGCGTCGTGCCGCGGCTGCCCGACATCCCAGGCATGGATCACGCGAAAGTCATCAGCTATCCCGACCTGCTTTCGGGGCGCAGGAAAGCGGGTGCGAAGGTGGCCATCATCGGCGCCGGCGGCATCGGTTTCGACGTGGCGGAATTCCTGGTGCAGGAAGGCGAGAAACCCGATGTCGGCGTCTACCTGAAGACTTGGGGCGTGGATGAAAATGAGGGCCCCCGCGGCGGGCTTCAGGCCTCGCCGGAGCCGCCCAAGCCGGGTCGCACGGTCTTCCTGTGCCAGCGGAAAAGTGATCGCATGGGCGCTTCCCTGGGCAAGACCACGGGCTGGGTCCACCGCGCCACGCTCAAAGCGAACAAGGTGAAAATGATCGGTGGCGTCACCTACGATCGCATTGATGATCAGGGCTTGTGGATTCGCGAGAGCGCCGCGGCTGAACTACGTTGCCTGGAGGTGGATTCCGTCATTAATTGTTCGGGCCAAACCAGCCAGCGTGAATGGGTGGAGCCCCTGAAGGCCACGGGCATTCCCGTGCACCTCATCGGCGGTGCGGACCTCGCCACCGAACTGGACGCCAAGCGCGCCATACGACAGGGGGCAGAGCTGGCGGCCATCATCTGAACAAGTTACAGTCGGGCTACTTCAGGAGAGCCTCATGATGAAGGTATTCGAAGCCCAGCATCATGCAGACTGGCATTGCGGATTCGAGAATAATAGGACATGACCGACCTTCCCTCCCGCGCCCGCCGAATCAAGCTGCTGTGCACCGACGTGGATGGGGTGCTCACGGACGGGTCCCTGCATTTCGGGCTGGAACTAAGCCACACCAAGGCTTTCAACGTGCGGGACGGTGCGGGCATCGATGGTTATCTTCAATACTCCCTTTTCCAGATCGGGCACCATCTTAAGCCGCTCAATATGCGACGGTGGCACCGGTTCGAGCCAGGCCGTCTGCCAGATGCCGGAGGTGGCGGTGTAGGAGCAACCGCCAGGATGGAGTGTCTGTTTGCCGTGCGGTTGCCACCAGGTGTCGGTGGGATCCCAAACGGATACCACGATCGTGTGGTGTCCTCCGGCCTTAACATGTTGGGTGATATCAAAACTGAAGGCATCATATCCGCCACGGTGGCTGCCGATATGTTGGCCATCCACATAGATGGTGGCTTCCCAATCAACGGCACCAAAATGCAGCAGAACGCGCTGGCCTTCCCAAGCGGTGGGAATGTCCACCTCCCGCTGGTACCAGAGCCTTTGATGGGGCAGCAGCGGTTTCATGACGCCCGACATGGCCGATTCAATGCCGAAAGGAACGAGAATGCGACCGGTGTACGAGCCGGGAATGCCGGTCTGATCCTTATCCGTAATCCGGTAATTCCAGAGCCCGTTGAGATTCAGCCAGCGATGACGCACCAACTGCGGCCGCGGATATTCCGGCCATACATTCTCCGGCGTGACGTCCCGGCTCCACCGCGTCATTAAGTGAGCCTGCTTGGGTCGCCAGGTCCCGGATGACGAATGATCCTGAGATCGACCGAATGCGTTCTGCCCGGGAAGCAC
>JAJYMZ010000269.1 GCA_021786615.1 Acidobacteriota bacterium | reverse complement strand
GCATCTCGTGAACCTGAAGGCTCAGGTCAGCCGAACCTGGGCATCCACGACCTTCCCGGTATCCACCACCAGGAACCCGTTGCCATCCACCGTCACCTCGAAGTGTTTGAGGGGCAATGGCGCCGGTCCCTGGACCACGGCCCCGTTGAGGTCGTACTGGCTCCCGTGGCAGGGGCAGGGAAACACGACGCCGTTCCACGAGTTCACCGTGCAGCCCTGGTGGGTGCAGATGGCGGTCATGGCGTAGATTCCGCCCGCATCCCTGGCCAGCCAGAAGCTGCCTAGGTTCCGGTAGTCATGCACCGTGCCCGTGGGCTGGGAAAGGAAGACCGCCTTGGTGTCCGTGGTGGTCTTGAGGGTGCTTCCGCCGGGGGGTGGCGGCGGAGGTGGGGTATTGCCTCCTCCGCCGCCTCCACCTCCGCAGGCCAAGGCTGATGCGGCGATGGCGCAGGCGCAGAAGACCCGGCGATCAACAGGGATTCCGGTGGTGGGTTCGTGCATGGTGACCCCTCTAGGTTGGACGGCCTCTCCACACAATGGGGACTTCACAGAGCCTCAAAAGGTCCGGTGCGAAAATAGGAACCCCTCCGGTTCACTCTGGATTCGGAAATGGTTCCAGACTTCAGGTTTCAGGCTTCAGACTTTGGGACGTCATGGCGCAGTGGGATTTGAGCATCCAGTTGGACCGCGAGCGGGAGGAGACGCTCTATCTCCAGATCGCCTCGGCCATCCAGGCGGGCATCCGGAAGGGCCGCTTCAGGCCTGGCGAGGCCCTTCCAGGAACGCGCGCCCTGGCGGAAGCGCTGGGTGTGAACCGCACCACGGCCCTCACCGCCTACCGTGAACTGTCCGCCGAAGGCTGGGTGGTCAGCGAACCGGACCGCGGCACCTTCGTGGCGCCCAACCCGCCCGTGGACCTGGAGCAGACTTCCACCATCGCCGCCGTGGACTCGGGTTCCTGGACCAGCCCCACGCCCATGACCGAGCCTTTCTTCCAGCCGCCGGCCATTGCTCGCGATGGCTTCCAGCTGCTGCCGGATCTGGCGGACGTGCGCCTGGCGCCCACCGGCAGCATTCATCGCGCCTACGGCCGCGTGCTGCGCCTCCAGCAGCAGCGCGCCCTCCAGCCCAGCTGGGATCCACGGGGGCATCTGCAGTTGCGGACCTCCCTCTGCCAGATGCTGCGGGACCTGCGGGGCATCAGGCTGGAACCGGGCAACCTGGTGCTCACGCGGGGGCTCATGGGCACGCTGCACCTGGCCTCCAAGGGGCTCTTCGCGTCCGGCGAGGCGGTGATCGTGGAGTCCCCGGGAGCCTTCCGTCTGGTGGAATCTTTCCGGGCCGCGGGCGCGCGCCTCATGTCCGTGCCGGTGGATTCCGGGGGGATGGATCTCGACGCCCTGGAGGACCTGCTCCGCCGTGAAACCGCGAGCCTCATCTGCGTGAGCGCGAGCCCCCAGTACCCCACCCATGCGCTCATGGGAGCGGAACGGCGGAAGCGCCTGCTGGCTCTCGCGAAGGCCCATAAAGCGCGGATCCTGGAACTGGATCTCAGCCTGGGGTTCCATCAGGAAAACACTCCGGCCCCGGCCCTGGCCAGCGAGGACACCGAAGGCCTGGTCTTCTATGCCGCCACCCTGGACCAGATCCTCGCGCCGGGATTGCAGGTGGGTTTCATCGCGGGCCCCAGTCCCGAAATCAAGACCATGGCCAAGTACCGGCAGCTCATTGACTGGCCCGGCAACCAGCTGCACGAAGCCGCGCTGGAAGAACTGTTCCGCGATGGCGAGATCCAACGCCACCTCCGCCGCATCCGCCGCATCACCGACGAGCGCCGCGAAACCATGGTGGACCGCCTGCTGCTGCATCTGCATCCCTTCGTCCGCGTGGAGGACCCTCGCGAGGGCCTGTCCCTTTGGGTGGAGGTGCGGGAACCCCACCTCCTGGATGCCTGGGTGGATCGCTGCGCCACCAAGGGCGTGGTCTTCTACACCGGTCAGCTCTATGAGTTCCACCACCACCCGCTGTCCTTCGTGTGCATGGGCTTCGCCGCCCACGAGGTGGAAGAGCAGAACCAGGCCTGCGAACGCATGGCCGAGGCGCTGAAGGAAGTACGGGGCAAGCTGCCGTAAGGGGCTGAAGGCGGGGGGCTGTAGGCTGTGGGCGTGAAGTTTTGAGCCTAGAGCCGAATGCCTAGAGCCTAGAGCCTGTGATGCCCACCGCCTACTGCACCGTGACCGTTCCCTTCATGTTGGAGCCGCAGTGGACCCCGCAAAAGAAAGGATAGGTACCCGGCGTGTTGAAGGTATGGGTCAAGGTGAAGCCCGCGTTCTGGAGGCCGTTGCTGGTAAACCGGTCGTCCTTGCTGCACCCAGCGCCCGAATCCAGGGAATGGCCGCTGCTCTGCCATACCCACGTGACGGTGGTGCCCGCGGCCACCGTGAGGTTCGCGGGCGTGAAAGAAAGGAGCGGCCCTCCGGGGTCACCATAGCCCCCGCCCCCGCTGTTGCCCCCCACATAGAAGGTATTGGAGGGAGGAGGCGGCGGCGGTGGCGGTGTGGACGATGAGCTACCCCCGCCTCCACAGGAGAGCAGCAGGAGCGCCGCGACGCCCTGGGCCCCGAGACGCCATGCGCTGGAGTGAACTTGAAGGATGGAGGCGAAGGTGGGCATAGGATCTCCTTGGTGGGGTGCATTCCTAACCATGGATATCCATCAGCAATGCGAAAGGTCCGGTGCGAATATGCCTGCCCATCCGGTCCTGCGTGATATTGCGAAGCCTTTGGTCCAGGTTAGGTCCTGGATATACACTCAGGCCATCCTTTCCTCTTTCCTCAGGCCCAGACCTTCACCCGGAAAACAGATCATGGATATGCCCCCAATCGCTTTGTTCCCGGCCCTGCTTCCAGCGGCTGCGATCCAGCCGGGAGCGTGGATGCCCAGGTCCCTGAAGGGGTGAAGCCCCTCAGAGCCTTTTTCCCAAGGACGGCGGGAGCACGGGCCCGGTTCTTAGCCCCTGCGCTGATTTTGGTGGCCGTTTGCCTGGCCTACCTCAATTCCTTTTGGGGCGCTTTCCAGTTCGACGATTACAACGTCATCGTGGACAACGGACGGGTCCATGGACTTGCCGCGTGGCTGGAAGATCTTGGCGGAATCCGGCCCCTGCTGAAACTCACCTACACTCTGAACTGGATGGCGGGGCCCGGGCCTTGGGGCTTCCATCTGGCGAACCTGGTCATTCACGGGGCCAACGGGATCCTGGCCTTTGCCTTGTCAAGGCGCCTCGTTTCAGACGATGAAGACACAGACGTGGTGGCCGGGCTTTGCCCGGACATCACGTGGGGAGCACGAGGGGAGGGTCCCCACCTCCGCGAGCTTGCGAGCGGGAAGCTGCGCGAGCAGCTGATCGGTGGGAGCAGAGGGAGCGGAGCGACCGGGCGGTCCCCCTCGTTCATGGCTAGCTGGGTGGCCCTCGCCGCGGCCCTGGTCTTCGTCCTGCATCCGGTCCAGACCGAAGCCGTCACCTACATCTGCGGGCGCTCCACATCGCTGATGGCCATGTTCTATCTCGCCAGCCTGATGGCTTACCTCCGGTCCCGGGAAACGGCTTCCAAGGCCTGGAACCTGTTCTCGGTGCTGCTCTTCCTGCTGGCCTGCCTGACCAAGGAGACGGCCCTCACCTTGCCCCTGGCCCTGCTGCTGCTGGAGGGGGCATCGGGGCGCTGGAAAGGCCTGAAACCGGCCCTTCGCGCCACCTCCGCGCATTGGATGCTGCTTTGCATATTATGCATCGGCCTGGTCCTCCATCCTGTGCAGCGGGCTCTGCTCGCCACCAGTTTTTCAACCCGCAGCATCCCCCTGAACCTGCTGAACCAGGTCCAGGCCCTGGGCTACCTGCTGCGCGCCTGGTGCTGGCCCGCGCATCTCAACATTGACCCCTGCCTGCCCCAGGCCACGCATATGACTTGGACCATCGCCGGCATGGCCCTCTTGTTGCTGGGTCTTCTCGGACTGGGTCTTTTCTCGCTGCGTTCCCGGCCCTGGCTGGGCTTCGGCCTGCTGTGGTTCTTCCTGCATCTGATCCCCACCAACTCCTTCATCCCCCGCCTGGATCTGGTGAACGAACGCCAGCTTTACTTGCCGAGCCTGGGCCTCGCCCTTGTGCTGGTATCGGCGGCGAGGAGCTTCATCCACCGCGCGGACCTGGAGCGCAAGGCCGTGGTCATGGCTACTCTGCTTCTGCTCACGGCGCTAGGTGTTCGGACCCTGCTGCGCAACCGCGACTATCGAAGCGAAATCGCCCTGTGGCGCAGCAGCGTGCAGGAAGCGCCGCAGAACCCCCGGGCTTACAACAACCTGGGCTATGCCTATCTGCTGCAAGGCGACAAACTCGAGGCGAAAAAGGCCTTTGAATCCGCGCTGGCGCTGGATCCGGGTTACGTGAAAGCCAGGAAGAATCTCGCTGCGACAGGCCGATGAGGGATGCGTGAGCATCGCTTCCAGGGCATGGGAAGAAAATGGCCGAGGAATACAATCATGTTTTTTATCCCCGTAAATCCCCGTTCATCCCCGGCAAAAGCTTTTTCAGCCGGGGATGAACGGGAATTTACGGGGATGAAAAGACACAACCCATTTTTGAAATCATCAGACCTTCATCCTCGGCTGATCCGTGAGCTAGAGCAGCTCCAGCACGCGTTCCGGCGGTCTTGCCACCACGGCCTTGCCGCCCCGCCAATGATGGGGCGCTCCCTGTGCTTGGTGGCGATATTGAACGCTGCCCCCCCCCCCCCTCCTAAACCAAGCGGACTGAAGCACCGTAGCTCAGGGCAAGGTAATCAACACTCAAGGGGAAACCATGTCTTCACTCCAGAAGCGCGCGAGAGTCTCGGGATGGCTGTATTTCATACTCGCGGTCCTCGGCGTCACGAACCTCATCTACATCCCCGGCAAGCTCATCGTGAAAGGGAACGCGGCGGCC
>JAJYMZ010000135.1 GCA_021786615.1 Acidobacteriota bacterium | reverse complement strand
TCCCCCGCGGCGGGCCAGGAGCACCGGAACGATTCCCTTAGCAATGTCCAGCAGCAGCACGAAGACGCCGGCGCCCTTCCCCGCCACGCGGCTGACATTCGTCGCACCGATGTTCCCGCTGCCCTTGGCCCGCACATCGCCTCGGCCCAGCAGCTTCACCACGATCAAGCCGAAGGGGACGCTTCCGCACAAGAAGGCCCCAAGGCACCAGAGCGCGAAATGAATCGGTTGCGTTGATTCCATCGAATCACCTTAGCAGAGGCGCGGGTGAGGGCTGTGGGCAGTGGGTGATGGGCGGCAGGCCGTGGGCACTGGACTCCTGACTCTCGACTCTCGACTCTCGACTCTCAACGCTCAACTCTCAACGCTCAACTCTCGGCCCCAGCTTCCGGATTCACTTCCGGATCAGTATCCGCCTCAGCAGATCCAGCGCCCAGGCGGTGCTGCGCAGCTGGATATCCGCGCGATCTCCGGGAACGATGAAGTTGCGCGCTTCCTGGCCACTGGGGCCCACCACCGCCACGAAACATTCACCCATCGAATGCTCCTTGCCGCCCGCGTCCAGCGTGGGTCCCGCGTTGCCCGTGATGGCAAGGCCCCAGGTGCTGCCCAGCTTTTCGCGGATGCCTTTCGCAAGGGCCAAGGTGGTGGGTTCGCCGATGGTCCCGTGCTCCTGGATGAAAGCCGGATCCAGACCTGCCAGGGCGATCTTGGCGGTCGCGCTGTAGACCACCGCGCCGCCGACGAAAACGTCGCTGGCGCCCGGGACTGCGGTGAGCCTTGACGCCACCAGTCCGCCGCTCATGCTCTCGGCCACGGCTAGGGTTTCCTGCCGCGCCTTCAAGGCATCCAGCACGGCGCTTTCCAAATCGCCATTGCCCACGGAAGCCAGATCATCTCCCAGTTCCAAGGCCAGGTCCTCCCGCGCCGCGTCCAGCGCGGCTGAATCAGTGCTGCGCACCACGAATTCAACCTGCGTCAGGCCCGCAAGGATCGTCCACTCCAGGTGGGAATGCCGAAGACGGATGGCCTCGGTGCGCTGGTCCAGCGTGCTTTCAGGGACGCCGCAAACCACCACCCGCAGCGTGTGCATGGCGGCTCCTGCCAGGGATTCCAGTCGGGGCTCCACATGGTCCACCCACATGCGTTTCATTTCCCTGGGCACGCCTGGCAGCAGGAAAATGAATTTTCCTCCCCGCTCCCAGGCCACGCCAGGCGCCGTTCCCAGGGGGTTGGCCAGGGGCTTTGAGCCTTCCGGGAACATCACCTGCTTGAAATTCGAGGATGGGGGAACGCGCTGTCTTTGCGCGTACCAGGCCTCCAGATCCGCGCGGCTATGGGCGTCCTCCACCAGGTCCACACCAAAGGTCTCCGCCCACACCTCCTTGGTGAAATCATCAAAGGTCGGGCCGAGACCTCCGGTGCAGATGATCACATCGCTGCGCCGGAAAGCTTCCTGGCAGAGTTCCGCCAGATCCTCCCGGTGGTCGCCCACCCACGTCTTGCGATGGAGTCCTAGGCCCAGCCCGGCCAGTCGCTCGGCGATCCAGACGGAATTGGTGTCCAGGCGCTGGGTGGTGAGCAATTCCGAGCCGATGGCGATGCATTCAATGCGCACAGGCGCTCCATTGGAAACGATGAGGTGAAAATTTACAATCGAAAATCGTAAATCGAAAATTAGGAAAATTCTGAGCCCTTTACGTCGAGCATGGCCCTTCCGCCGTAGTAGCGTTTAACCATGATCATCCCCGATATTGACGACCTGGTGTTGGAACACGACGACGAGACGGCCTTGGAAGAGCTGGGGCGGCGCGTCCTGAGCCGAGGGCCCTGGACCACCGTGGCCTTTCTCGTGAAGACGCGCAATGCGGAAGATGCACCTTGGGAAGGACCTTTTCTCTGGCTGCACCGCTACCAGAAAGTGGCCCAAGGCTACAAGCTGGTGAGCCGCTTCCACACCACGGATAAAGGCCAGTTGGATGGGCTCTTGGACGCCCTTAGGGAGTGGGGGCTTTGAGCTTACAGCTCTCAGCTTGATGCTTTCGCTGTTCATGAGAAGGCGCCTTCACCTCAGGCCCATAGCCCATAGCCCATAGCTCCTACTCAAGACCCAGGATCCGCGCAAGCTCTGTGCTTGGAGATGCCCGGTTCCTTTGATAATCTTGAAGGGTTCGCTCGATGCGGAAAAACAGGAGACCACCCATGGCCATCACGAAGGTTTGGATCGAAGAAGGCTGCATCGTATGCAATGCCTGCGAAGCGGAAACCCCTGACGTGTTCCACGTGACGGACACCAGCTGCAACATCCTGGGCAGCGCGCGCAAGGATGGCATCGACAGCGAGAATCGCGACGAGATGAGCGAACTGAACGACGACGTGCAGACCGATCTGGCCGACAGCATCATCGCCGCCGCCGCCGGCTGCCCCGTGGAAGTCATCAAGTACGAGCAGTCCTAGGCCAACGGAGCTTCAGAGTCCATTCCTTCATTTCAATATTCGATTGTTGATTTTCGATTGTCGATTTGAATAACCCACCATCCACCGCATCTCAATCGAAAATCGTAAATCTAAAAGACCGGCTTATTGATGCAGAATTTTGAGTACAAGATATTGATTAGCGTCAGGCTGTAGGCCTAAGGGAGACGGCGCTTTGGCGCCGTTCTTCGCATATGTGATTCACGATTTTGATCGGTACCGATGGATGTCGGCAGCTTTAATCGCCAATCGAATATTGACAATTGAAATGCTCGCGCTGCTACTAACCACTGGATTTTGGGAGGTCCCCATGCTCAATCGCCTTCAGGCCGATCTCAAGGCTTCCATGCTGGCGAAGGACAGCGCCCGGACCGGCGTGCTGCGCATGGCCCTGGCGGCCTACAAGAACGAAGCCATCGCCAAGGGTCTTGGTCCCCAGGGGACGCTGAACGAAGCGGATTCCATCGCGGTGTTCAAGCGGTTGGTGAAGAGCCGCGAGGACAGCGTGGAGCAGTACGCCAAGGCCGGGTACGCGGATCGCGCGGCGTCCGAGCAGGCCGAGATCGCCCTGCTCAAGCCCTACTTGCCTGCCATGCTGGAGGGGGCCCAACTGGAAGCCGCCATCCGCCAGGCCATCGCCGATACCGGAGCCAGTTCCAAGAAGGATTTGGGCCTAGTGATGAAGGCTCTGCAGGTCAAAGCCGGCGGCGCCTATGACGGAAAAGCCGCGAGCCAGCTCATCGGATCGCTACTTAACTGAAAAAACACCACGCGGAGGGTAACGGATGAAAGCGGAGGGTAGCTGAGAAATAAAACTTGTATTCAACCCGGATTTTCTCCGCTTCCCTCAGCTTCTCAGCTACCCTCCGCGTAGTTTCTTTTTTTTGAATTGGGACAAACATGAAGCAATCCAGACTTCTTCTCCAGACGCTGCGCGAAACGCCCAAGGACGCGGATGTGATCAGCCAGCAGCTGATGATGCGCGCGGGGATGATCCACAAGCAGGCTGTGGGAATCTACAGCTACTACCCCTTGGCGCTGCGGAGCATCCGCAAGTTCGAGCAGATCGTCCGGGAGGAACTGGAGAAGGACGGCTGCCAGGAAATCCTGATGCCCACGGTCCAACCCGCGGAACTGTGGGAAGAAAGCGGCCGCTGGACCTTCTACGGGAAAGAGCTGCTGCGCTTCAAGGACCGCAAGGACACCTGGTTCTGCCTGGGGCCCACCCACGAGGAAGTGGTGACGGACATGGTCCGGCGCGCCGTGCACAGCTACAAGCAGCTGCCCATGAACGTGTTCCAGATCCAAACAAAATTCCGGGACGAGATCCGTCCGCGCTTCGGCCTCATGCGGGGCCGGGAATTCATCATGAAGGACGGCTACTCCTTCCATGTGAATGACGCCGACGCGGACCGCGAGTACTGGGTGATGTTCGAAGCCTACAAGCGGATTTTCGCGCGGCTGGGCGTGAAGTTCAGGTCCGTGGAAGCCGACAGCGGCGCCATCGGCGGCTCCTTCACCCACGAATTCCACGTGCTGGCGGGCAGCGGCGAAGACGGCATCCTGAGCTGCGATGCCTGCGAATACACCTCTAATATCGAGAAGACCGAAGCTCCCAGGCTGGCGCCCCAGGACCACGGCGCCGCCTTCGAATTGAAGCGGGACCATTTCTGCACGCCGGGCATCCTGAGCCAGGAATTGCAGGCCGCCGCAATGATTGACGCGGAACATCCCAACGGCATGCCCATCGCGCAGACCAGCAAGTTCTTCCTGTACCGCGTGACGTTGGCGGACCGGACCACAAAACTTGTGGGCGCTGTGTTGCGGGGTGACCACGACGTGAATGCCGTGAAAGTGAAAAACCTCGCGGGGGCCACGGACATCGAGTTGTTCCCCATCGAAGAAGCCGAAGCCTTCACGGGCGCCAAGTCGGGCTTCATGGGGCCGATGGATTTGAAGGATGTCCGGATGTTCGTGGATTCGAGCCTTCAGGGCGCCGTGAACCTCACCTGCGGCGCGAACCGCACGGACTACCACCACTTTGGTCTCTCGCCGGAACGGGACCTGCAAGGCTGCGCCTTCGCGGACATCCGCATGGCGGTGGAAGGCGAAGCCTGCACGCGTTGTGGGAAGGGCCATTACCAGGCCTTCCGCGGCATCGAGGTGGGCCAGGTCTTCAAGCTCGGCACCAAGTATTCCAAGAGCATGAGCTGCACTTTCCTGGATGAGCAGGGCAAGGAGCAGCCCATGGTCATGGGCTGCTACGGCATCGGCGTCACGCGCACCGTCGCCGCCGCCATCGAACAGAACTACGATGCCGACGGCATCATCTGGCCCTGGCCCATCGCGCCCTTCCAGATCCATCTGCTGAGCCTGGATCCGGCCAATCCTGAAGTCAGCAGCCTGGCGAACCAGTTGGAAAAGGAGCTGGAAGCCGCCGGGTACAAGGTGCTCCATGACGAGCGCGAAGGCCTGAGTCCTGGCGCCAAGTTCAAGGATGCGGACCTGCTGGGCTTCCCCTTGCGGATC
>JAJYMZ010000273.1 GCA_021786615.1 Acidobacteriota bacterium | reverse complement strand
AAAGGCGAATTCAGGAAAATGCTCCAGGACCTCATGAAGCGCGGCTACATCCGGGCCAGGGTCAATGACAAGATGCTGGATCTCACCGAGGGCATCCCCGACCTCGACAAGCAGAAGAAGCACACCATCGAAGTGGTCATTGACCGCGTGAAGGTGGCGGAAGGCACCAGCACGCGGCTGGCGGATTCGCTGGAAATCGCCTGCAACCTCAGCGAAGGCGCCGCCCTGGTGGACTTTGATGGCCGCGAAGTGCTGTTCTCATCCAAGCTCGCCTGCAACAACGCGAAGTGCGCGCGGTTTGGACTGGGCCTGCCGGAGCTGGAACCCCGCAGCTTCTCTTTCAATTCCCCCTATGGCGCCTGCGATACCTGCGATGGCCTGGGCTTCAAGCGGCAATTCGCCGAGGAGCTGATCGTCCCCAATACAAATCTCAGCATCAACGAAGGCGCAATCCAGGCCAGCGGCTGGAAGAGCGTCAGTGAAGACGGGTGGCGGGCCCAGTTCATGGAGCAACTTGCAAGGGCGCTGAAATTCAGCCTGGACACGCCCTGGAAGAAACTGCCTGAGCAAGTGCGGGACATCATCCTGCACGGCATGAGCAAGCAGATGAAATTCATCTACGAGAAGGGCAAGAACCGCTACGAGTTCATGCACCATTTCGAAGGCGTCATCGGCAACCTGGCGCGCCGCTACCGCGAAACCAGCAGCGAGGATATCCGTGAGGAAATGGAGCAATCCATGCGGATCACGCCCTGCGAGAAATGCCGCGGCCAGAGGCTCAAGCCCGAAGTCCTGTCGGTCTTCGTGGCGGGACGGAACATCGCCGAAGTGGCGAGCCTGAGCGTCCGGGATGCCCGGGTCTGGTTCTCCAACATGGGGCTGGAAGGCAAGGACGCGATCATCGCCGAGAAAGTATTGAAGGAAATCCGGGAACGGCTGGGTTTTCTGGATGACGTGGGCCTGGGCTACCTGACGCTGGATCGCGGCGCCGCGACGCTTTCGGGAGGCGAAGGCCAGCGCATCCGCCTGGCCACGCAGATCGGATCGAAACTCCAGGGCGTCATGTATGTGCTCGACGAACCGAGCATCGGACTGCACCAGCGGGACAACCAGAAACTGCTGAAGACGCTCATGGAAATGAGGGACCTGGGCAATTCGGTGCTGGTGGTGGAACACGATCTCGAAACGATCCTGAGCGCCGACCACGTAGTGGACATGGGCCCCGGCGCGGGGGAGCACGGCGGTTACGTGGTGGCCCAAGGCACGCCTGAAGACATCGCGAACAACGAGGCCTCCATCACGGGGCATTTCCTGTCGGGCCGGGATTCCATTCCCGTGCCCCGCAAGCGGCGCAAAGCCGACCGGGACCACATCGAATTGCTGGGCGCCGAGGAAAACAATCTGAAACAGGTGGACGCCCGCTTCCCCATCGGCCTGTTCACCTGCGTCACCGGCGTGAGCGGCAGCGGCAAGAGCACCCTGGTGAACGAGATCCTCTACAAGGCCCTCGCCAACAAGCTGCACCAGGGCGTCCACGTGGTGGGCAAGCACAAGAAAATCTCAGGGCTCGAACAGATCGACAAGGTCATCGCCATTGACCAGGCCCCCATCGGCCGCACGCCGCGCTCCAATCCGGCCACGTACACCGGATTGTTCACACCGCTGCGCGAACTTTACGCGCAACTGCCGGAAAGCAAGGCCCGGGGCTACATGCCGGGCCGCTACAGCTTCAACGTGAAGGGCGGGCGCTGCGAAAAGTGCGAAGGCGACGGCGTCATCAAGATCGAGATGCACTTCCTGCCGGATATCTACGTCACCTGCGAGCAGTGCAAGGGCAAGCGCTACAACCGCGAAACCCTGGAGGTCCACTACAAGGGCAAGAGCATTTCCGATGTGCTGGCCATGAACGTGGAAGAGGCCTTCGAGATCTTCGCCCCCATCCCCGTGCTGGCCAACAAGCTCCAGACGCTCCTGGACGTGGGCCTGGGCTACATACGCCTGGGGCAAAGCGCCACGACCCTCAGCGGCGGCGAGGCCCAGCGCGTGAAGCTCGCCAAGGAGCTCAGCAAGCGCGCCACGGGCCGCACCCTCTACATCCTGGATGAGCCCACCACGGGCCTGCATCTGAAGGACATCCAGAAGCTGCTGGAAGTGCTCAACCGCCTCACGGACACGGGTAACACGCTGCTGGTCATCGAGCACAACCTCGACGTCATCAAGACCGCCGACTGGGTCATTGACCTGGGCCCCGAGGGCGGCGCCGCAGGGGGCCGCATCATCGCCACCGGCACGCCCGAACAGATTGCCAGGAGCAAGGGAAGCGTCACCGGGAAATACTTAAAGCCCTACCTGACCTGAAGCGCTTCCAAGTCAATGGCTCTTGGCCGCCAATATTTCCGTCAGCCGGTCTGGAACACCTTCGATGCGCGTGAGCATCGGATAGCGTTCGCCGCCTTGATAATCCACCTTGAACACCTTCACGAAGGAGCCGTTTTCCGTGATGAATTCCATGGGCGAGGTGGATGTTTTGGAATCCTTGAGGGCCTGGCGAAGCCCTTCGCCGGACCATTTGCGGCCGGTCACGGCGAGAATTTTCATGCCGGGAATGAGGCCGGCCTTGGCGGCTGGGGACGCGGGGAGCACATCATTGATCATCCCTTCGGCGCTCAGGAAAAGGCCGATGGAATGGCTCACATCCAGGCTCTTGTTGGATTGCTCCTGGGCCTTCCAGTAGTCGCTGGGTTCATCGGTGTAGGTGAGCTTCCAGCCGCTGCGCTCGATGCCGCCCATGGGCGCGTGGGCTTCGAGGCTCTCCAGGCGGCCACGCAGGAAGGCGGCCCAGTCGTGGGGCGCCACCTGGTTGAGCGCTGCCACCACGTCTTCAAAGGTATAGGGCTTCACCATGGGCGCGCTGCTCGGAGATCCGCAGAAAGCGCGGCAAAAATCATCCAGGGATTTCTGGTTTTTGGTGAGCTCGCGGATCGTGGTGTCCACGTCCAGCCAGATGAGCTGGCCTTCGGGGTAGTAGTCCACGCCGCGGCGCTGGGAGGCCCCCGCTTCGGCCGCGCCATAGAGCAATTGGGCTTCGTCGCAGGTGTCCTGCAAGGGCCTCCAGGTGCGGCCTGGCGCGGCATCCAGAGCCGCCGCCAGAATCGCCAGATCATCCCGGTAGTCCTGCGCTGTCCAGAGGCCGCTGCGGGCCGTCAGGATCGAACCCAAGTACTCCGTCAGTCCCTCGTAGACCCAAAGCAGGTCGCCTTTCATGGGCGCGTCGAAGTTGCCCGTGGCGAGACCCGCGGGCCTTCGGTATTTGCCGTTCCAGCTGTGGACCATCTCGTGGGGCAGCAGGCCCGAGGTGGCCTTCAGCAGCCGCGGATCCACCAGGGAGCGCTCGGCGGTGCGATCATCGCTGCTCTCGTGATGCTCCAAGCCGAAGTGCGCCACGTTGTCGCTCAGCGTATAGAGAAAATCGTAATGCCCGTAGTGCCGCGCGCCGAAAAGCGCGCCGCTTTCGGCCACCAGATTCCGGTAGTGCTGGGTGGTCTCGGGGGTGATGGCCAGGGCTTCGGCGCTGTCCGCCGCAAGATCGAGATGATGCGCGCGGCCCATGCTTGATCCGAGATCAATCTTACGGAAATGCGCCCCCGCCAGGATGGGTGAATCCACCAGCGTGGTGAGGCTCACGGGCTTGAAGGTGATCGTTCCGCCGATGCTGCTGGCTTCTTCCATCGCGGTGCCGAAGCTCCAGCCAGCGGGAAGCTTGAGGGTCGCGGTGTAGGTGATGGCATCGCTTTGGGCGCCTTTGGGATAAAGCAGCACCTGGTTCCAGCTGAGCACCGCAAGCTTGTCGGTCACGGAGGCGCCGGAGGAAAATCCGCTGGCAGTGGTGGGTGAGAGAAAATCCAGACTCGCCTCCACGGCGCTGGCCCCTGGGGGCACGTCCAGATGAAGGGCATACATATCCACGAGGTCACGCCGCCAAGCCAGCGGCTTGCCATTGGCCATGAAGCGCAGGTTCACCAGATCCGTGACGGGCCCCGTGGGCCCGTGTTCGCCGGGAATCCACTTGGGATAGAGCAGCGTCAAGGCTCCAGGCTTCACCGGAATGCGGAGCTGGGCGCGCAGGATATGGCGGGGCGCATCCGTGGCATCGAGGGCGATGGCGATGGGGGCCGTCGCCACATCCGGGTTCTGCGCGGTCAGCGCAAGGGAAAATGACAGTCCGAACAGCCATCGCCGCATGAAGAACCTCCGTGTGGGGAATGATGAAGTCTATCGCAGGGAATCTCGTTATTCTTTCCGTTTGTCCTGCCATCGCAAACAGGGGGCGTCGTGGATCGTCTTGTCATCACCGGGGGGACCCCGCTCAAGGGCCGCATCCGCGTATCCGGCGCCAAGAACGCCGCGCTGCCCTGCATTGCCGCCACCCTGCTGACACCTGAGCCCGTGACGCTCTCCTGTCTTCCGGCTGTGTCGGACATCCGCACCATGCTGAAGGTGCTGGAGGCCCTGGGCTGCGCCGTGGAGCGCACGGAGGATGAAGACGGCCTGCAATACACGGCGGTGGTGCGGGCGGCGGAGCTTGAAGCTGGAGCGATGAAAGCGCCCTACGAACTGGTGAAGACCATGCGGGCCAGCATCCTGGTGCTGGGGCCCCTGCTGGCGCGCTTCGGCCATGCCACGGTCTCGCTGCCCGGCGGCTGCGCCATCGGCGCCCGGCCCATCAATCTTCATCTCGAAGCCCTCGCCCGCATGGGCGCGCGCATCGAGATCGTGCAGGGCTATGTGGAAGCCAAGGTTCCGGGCGGAAGGCTGCAGGCCATTGATCACACGTTTGAAAAGGTGAGCGTGGGCGCCACGGAAAACACGCTGCTCGCCGCGACGCTGGCCCATGGCACTTCGATTCTGCGCAATGCGGCCATGGAACCCGAGATCGGCGATCTCGCGGAGCTGCTCAATCAAATGGGCGCGCGCATCGAGGGGATCGGCACCTCCACGCTCACCATCCAGGGCCTGGAGTCCCTGCATGGCACCTCCCACGCCACCATTCCCGATCGCATCGAGGCGGGCACGCACCTGTGCGCCGTGGCCATCGCCGGCGGCGACGTGGTGCTGGAGCGCGTGCGGCCCGATGACCTGCGTTCGCTCCTGGATCTGCTGGAGCGCATG
>JAJYMZ010000078.1 GCA_021786615.1 Acidobacteriota bacterium | reverse complement strand
CGCAAGATGGGCAACAAGGCCCAGGCCAAGGCCACCATGCAGGAGGCGGGCGTGCCGCTGATGCCCGGCAGCGACGGCCTGGTGGAAACGGTGGACGAAGCCCTGGCGAACGCCGAAAAGATCGGCTATCCAGTCATCGTCAAGGCGTCGGCCGGTGGTGGCGGGCGGGGCATGCGCATCTGCAACAGCGCCGAGGAGCTGCCGGAGCTTTACCACACCGCCCGCAGCGAGGCGAAGATCGCTTTTGGCGACGACTCCGTCTACATGGAAAAGTACCTGCTGGAGCCACGCCATATCGAGGTCCAGATCATGGGCGACCTCTACGGCAACATCGTCCACCTGGGCGAACGGGAATGCTCCATCCAGCGCCGGCACCAGAAGCTCATCGAGGAAAGCCCCAGCGGCGCGATATCCCAGGAACTGCGGGAACGCATCTGCGCCATGGCCGTGAAGGCCGCCAAGGCCGTGGGGTACTACAACGCGGGCACCGTGGAATTCCTCTTGGACCAGCGCGGCGATTTCTTCTTCATGGAGATGAACACCCGCGTGCAAGTGGAACACCCTATCACGGAGATGGTGACGGGCATTGACATCGTGAAAGAGCAGCTGCGCATCGCTTCAGGCCAACGGCTCACCTTCACCCAGGAACAGGTCGTGCAGCGGGGCCATGCCATCGAGTGCCGCATCAACGCCGAGGATCCGTGGAAATTCACGCCCTGTCCCGGCCGCATCACGGCCCTCAATTTTCCCGGCGGCCCCGGCATCCGCGTGGATACCGCCGTGTACCAGGACGCGGTCATCCCGCCCACCTACGATTCCATGGTGGCCAAGCTCATCGCCTACGGGAACAACCGCACCGAGGCCCTGGCGCGGATGCGGAGGGCCTTGGACACGCTGGTCATCGAAGGGGTGAAAACCACCGCGCCCCTGCACCGCAAGATCATGGACCATCCCGATTTCATTTCCGGCGGCTTCAGCACCAAGTGGATGGAGACCTTCATGGCGGAGCTGGAGCAAGAGAAGTAGTCTTCGACTCTGGGCAGTGGGCAGTGGGCTGTGGGCAGTGGGACAAGCTTCTTTAAGCCTACAGCCTACCGCCTACAGTCAACAGCCCAGCCCACAGCCCAGAGCCCACCGCCTACAGCCCACCGCCAACAGCCTTATTTCGCGGCGGCCTAGAAGCAGCCGGGGGGATCGTCGGTCGTGAGCTTGTCCGCAAGGTAGGAAGTGAATGAATTGGGAATGGTGTAGTACCCGGAAGCCGTCTTCAGTGTCTGGTTGAAGGAGAGATTCAATTTGAATGGATCCCCCATCTTGTGAGTGGCCTGCAGCATCGAATAGCTGCCGAAGGATGAGGTCTTGACCAAGGCCGTGCCCGTGTACGCCCCGGCGTTGGGTCCTGAAAGGACGGTCCAGATGAAGTCGCCGGTCGCGCTGTTCAGGTTCAGCTTGCTGCGGCCGTAGTCATCCAGGAAGTTCAGGTCAAACGAGGCGCGGGCGGCCACCGTATGAAATACTCCCGCCGAAATAGCCCTCACGCGCGTGAGGCCGGGAGGAACGGTGCATGCGCCAAACCCGTTGTAGCCCCAGGCCACCACCGTGCCGTCGCTCTTGAGCGCCACCGTATGCACGTAACCCCCTGCGATGGATATCACGCCCGTGAGGCCGGGAGGAACGGTGCACTGTCCGTAATCGTTATTGCCCCAGGCCACCACCGTGCCGTCGCTCTTGAGCGCCACCGTGTGGAATCCTTCCGTCGCAACGGCGATGACGCCCGTGAGGCCGGGAGGAACGGTGCACTCGCCATACCCGTTGTAGCCCCAGGCCACCACCGTGCCGTCGCTCTTGAGCGCCACTGTGTGCTCGTAACCCGCCGCAATGGCGATGACGCCCGTGAGGCCGGGAGGAACGGTGCACTCGCCGTAATAGTTGTAGCCCCAGGCCACCACCGTGCCGTCGCTCTTAAGCGCCACCGTATGGGCCACCCCTGCCGCAATGGCGGTCACATCCGTGAGGCCGGGTGGAACGTCGCACTGGCCGTAATCATTCCAGCCCCAGGCTGCCACCGTACCGTCGCTCTTGAGCGCCACCGTGTGGAGCCATCCCGCCGCAATGGATCTCACGCCCGTGAGGCCGGGAGGAACGGTGCACTGTCCATACACGTCCCAGCCCCAGGCCACCACCGTGCCGTCGCTCTTGAGCGCCACCGTATGCACGTAACCTGCCCCAACGGATCTCACACCCGTGAGGCCGGGAGGAGCGGTGCATTGGCCGTAATCATTCCAGCCCCAGGCCACCACCGTGCCGCAGGCGATGATGGTGCTGGACGGCATAGAGGAAAGCACGGCTGATCCGGGGGCCGGGGCACTGATGCCCGGCAGGCCGGGCAGCTGAGGGGCGGCCGGGCCGAGGGGAAAAGAATCCACCAACGGCGTGAGCGAGGCGCTGACGGCTGGATCGGCCTTGGCCTGAATGGGGCTCGCCTGGGGAGTGGCCGGACCCTGGCTTGAAGTCTCTCGGCTTCCACCACAGCCCAGACCGGCTAAGAGAGCGGCTAAGGCGAAGGCGCGGATCATAGAGGCTCCGGCTCTGCGAACATCGTGAGCAGGAGGGCGCACTGCGCCCGATAGCTGGAGGGGAAACGCCGCCTGGATCATAAAGATCTCCTTATTGGGTGGTCATGGTTTCAAATATCCGTAACTACCGCTCATCTGCAATAGTCTGTATAAAATTTATTTTGAAAAACCGATATGCAGGTCCGGTAAATCGTGCCCACATGCCGTTCCGCCGTCCTTCGTCCTGGCCAGAAATGCGCTGGCCGCTGCGTAACGGTCCCTAACCGGGAAAGGACTCCGATCAGGGTTCAATGGTTTACTTAAATTCCCACTCGCAGTCCGTTGAAAGGCTGACCATGATTTCCGTCACGGCGCCCATCGAGCTTGCCATCGGCAGGACCAGGAAAATCCTGTTCCAGCCCTTCAGCGCGGAAAAATGGTTCGTGCTGGGGTTCTGCGCCTTCCTGGCGAACCTAACAAGCGGGGGCGGTGGCGGCGGCTACCGTGGCGGCAATCTTGTCCAAAATAGTCCAGCCGATAGGCAGGCCTTCCAGCAATTCGGCGACTGGATTTCGGGCCACCTGCCACTTGTGATCAGCATCGGCCTGCTGGTCCTGGTATTGGTCCTCGCGCTGGTGGCGCTGTTCCAGTGGCTGGGCAGCCGCGGCCAGTTCATGTTCCTGGATGGCGTGGTGCAGAATCGGGCGCGGGTCACGGAGCCCTGGCGGCGCTTCCGGGAACTGGGAAACAGTCTCTTCCTGTTCCGGTTCCTGCTTGGCCTGGCCTGGATGGGCAGCTTCCTCATCATCGGCTTGATGGCCTGGCTCATCGCGAGACCCGATATCGCCGCCAGGCACTTCGGCGGGCTCGCCCTGTCCGCCCTGCTCGTGGGGGGCGGATTGCTCCTCGTCACGAGCCTGGCCTTCGCGCTGGTGGAACTGCTTTTGCTGGATTTCATCGTGCCCATCATGTACCGGCTCAACGTAAAGACCGCCGAGGCCTTTTCGGCCCTCCGGCAGGAAATCCTTCCAGGCCATGCCGGCGTCTTCGTGCTTTTCTACCTGATGAAAATCGCCCTGGGCCTCGCCGCTGCGGTGGTCATCATCGCAGGCACCTGCCTCACCTGCTGCATCGCCGGCCTGCCCTACCTCAGCTCCGTGGTCTTCCTGCCTCTTTTCGTCTTCTTCAGGTGCTATTCCTTGTTTTTTCTTGAACAATTCGGGGAAGAGTGGCGCCTCCTCGACAATTCCAGCGCCCCTGAAATCGAGCGAGGCTCCAGTGCCCCCGCCCTTTGATGGATTGCGCACAGAAGTCCACTTCGATGATTCAGCCATTGGGCTCTTCTTTGCTACCCAGGAAGGCCTGGGAGGGTTCTTCGAAGAGGCCCGCCGCCACCAGGCCTTCATGCTCCGGCTGGACCAGGAACCAGAGCCCTTTTCAGCCTTCACTTTCACCGCCCAGGTGGAGGGCGGCATGGCACTGACCTTCCACGCTTCGCTGGTCCAGACCTTTCCAGGGGACGGATCTTTCGAGGCAGCCTTCCAGCTCACGGATTGGAATGAGGCCCTGGACCAGCAGTTGGAAACCGTGCTGAGGCAATCCTCCAAAGAGGATCACTCGAATATAGCTGCGACAGGCTCAGCCGATGCTGGGGAGAATCTGGGAACCTCCCCCATTTTCCGCATCCGGGAGATGGAAGCGTCCCAGCGCATCCAATTGGCCCTGAAAGCAGACCGCGGGGAGCGCGTCATTCTGAGCCATGACACCATGGCCCCGGTGCTGTTGAACCTGCTTTCCAATCCGCAAGTGGACTCGGAAAACATTCTGGCCATCGCCAAGTCCCCCTACGCCTCGCCCGACATCCTGCAACGGGTGGCCTCGGACCGCCGCTGGCTGGCCATCGCCGACATCCGCATCGCGTTGGTGCGAAATCCCAAGACCCCCACACCCGTCGCCCAGCGCCTGCTGGAAACCCTGCCTTTGAATGAATTGCGCACGCTCGCCAAGGTGGGCAACAGCAAAGAGGACTTAAGGCGAATGGCCCTGGTTCTCGTGATGAAGGCTCAAAGTTCACGTTGATTTGCGCTTCGGTTGATTCGCTTGATTGCGGTTTCGATGGCTCCTTTCATCGGGAGTACCCTTCGACCATGCCCAAAGAGTCTGACGCCACCCCTCGTTCCAAGATCGGGGATCTCTTGGCCTGGATGGGCGTCCTGCTGCGCTGGGCCTGGTCCATTCCCATCTGGGGCGCCGTGGAGGAAGCGATTCTGCCCAAACCCGCCAGGCCCTGGAGCGAGGAAACCCTGGTGCACTGAAGCCGTGCGGCCGAGCTGCATCGAGAATTCCAGGAGTCGAAGAGTCGAGAAGTCGAAGAGTCAAGAAGTGCGAAGCGCAAGCCTTGGGTTTCGCTCCTGCGCAACCCCAGCTAAACTGGATCCGTACCGCTTTAGCTCAGTTCTGCGGGAGCGGAGCAACTGAATGTCAAATTTAGTACGAGTGCCGCTTTAGCTCAGTTGGTAGAGCACCTGATTTGTAATCAGGATGTCATCGGTTCGATCCCGGTAAGCGGCTCCAATCATTACAGCATTTAGGTCCGCAACCCAGCGGGCCTTTTGCTTAGGTGCAACGGTAGTGCAAC
>JAJYMZ010000324.1 GCA_021786615.1 Acidobacteriota bacterium | reverse complement strand
TGAATCCCTCGATAGAAAAGCCGCGGTCGTGGCCGACTTGCATGTCACGCATGAAGTAAAAGCGCAACGCGTCATTACCGAATTTCAGCAGCGTATCCGGGCGCACGACATTGCCCCTGCTCTTGCTCATTTTATCGTCGCCCATGAGCCACCAGCCATGGGCCAGGATCACCTTGGGCAACTCCAGGCCCATGGCCATGAGGAAGGCCGGCCAGTACACCGCGTGAAAGCGGAGGATGTCCTTGCCGACGATCTGCAGATCCGGTGGCCATGCGCCTTCGGGCGCGCCGGTGAGGTAGTTGAGCAGCGCGTCGAACCACACGTACACCACGTGCTTCTCGTCGCCGGGGACCTGGATTCCCCACTGGATGCTGGTGCGGCTGATGCTCAAGTCCTGCAGGCCGCCTTCGACGAAGCGTTTCACCTCGTTGAAACGGAAGTCCGGCTGCACGAAATCGGGGTGCGCCGCGAAGTACTCCAGCAAAGGTTTTTCGTACTTCGATAGCCGGAAGTTGTAAGTCTCCTCTTCCAATTCCACCAGCTGATGCGCGAGGCCTTGGGCCTGGAGTTCCTTGGCCTGCATTTCCGTGACGAAGGCCTCGTCGCTGACGGAATAGAGCCCTTTGTAGGTGGACTTGTAGATGTCGCCGGTATCGAGCAACTGCTGGAACCGGGCTTGCACGGCTTTGCGGTGATCCTCGTCCGTGGTGCGGATGAAACGGAAATGGGTGATGTCCATTTTCTTCCACAGCTCGGTGTAGTTGGCGACCACTTCATCGGCCAAGGCCTTCGGCGTGATGCCCCGCGCCGCGGCCGCCTTCTCTACTTTCTGGCCGTGCTCGTCGGTGCCCGTGAGGAAGGCCACGTCCTCGCCCATCATCCGGTGGAACCGCGCGATCACATCCGCCAGCACCGTGGTGTAGGTGTGGCCGATATGCGGCCGGTCATTGACGTAGTAGATGGGCGTAGTGAGGTAGAAGGGCTTGGGCACTTGTTGACTCCGAGACTTCAGTCTAGCGGAGGCTGTGAGGGCCGTGGGGGCTGTGGGCCGTAGGCGGTGGGTTAACAGCTATCGGCTATCAGCAAATTGGATGCGCCTTCGGCGCTCCACTAATAAGTCGTTGCTGCAAAATAATCTGGTTTATTCGATGACGCCCCGACATAAGCTCATGGCTCATGGCTCTTAGCTGAATGCTTATCCCTCCACCACCGTCACTTTGACGATGCGGTCATCGGCGCGGATGGATTGCACCACGGCGATGTCAGCGGGCCCAACGGCCTTGCCGAAGACCGTATGCACGCCATCCAGATGGCTGGGATTGCCGCCGTTGACGATGAAGAACTGGCTGCCGCCGGTGTCCTTGCCCGCATGGGCCATGGAAAGGGCGCCCAGCACGTGCTTGTGGGGATTGCCGGCGGTTTCGCATTTGATCTTGTAGCCAGGACCGCCGGTGCCTGGAATGCCCTTCGCGCCCTCGCGGGTATTGGGGCAGCCGCCTTGGATGACGAAATTCGGAATGACGCGATGGAAGGCCAGGCCGTCATAGAAGCCCGCGGTGATCAGCTTCTTGAAATTCGCCACCGTGCCCGGGGCCTCGTCATCGAACAGCTCGATGTTGATATCGCCTTTGGCGGTCTGCATCAGGACACGGCTCATGTTCACTCCTTGTATACAATCCATCAGAATAAGCTGGATGCTGGCCGGAGGCAGTATGAATTCAACAAGCGCAGCCCTTATGGCGCTACCGTTTCTTGCCCTGCCTGCTCAGCCACCAGGGATCCCGCACGAGAACACAGTGGAGATCGGCGGAACCTCCTGGCAATTCCGCCCTGCGAAATTGATGCTCTCGTCTCCGCGCCCGCTTCGATGTGATTTCAGGACGAAATGAGACACACTGAAGGTTGGAGATCAACCATGATGCAAGTCCAACGATTGGCGTTCGCAGGCCTCGCGCTGTTGGCGGTGTTGGGATGCAACCGCCCCAAGTCTGTGCATTCCGTGGCCAAAGCAGCGCCGGTGCAGGTACCGGGTGGGACGCTGACCCTGGCCTTCACCCGAAAAGTGCTAGGCCCCCTGGCCCTGACCTTGGACGGTGTGCGCATCCCCGTGAAACAGGGTCCCAAAGGCGGCAAGACCTTGCTGGTCACGGGCATCGCCGAAGGCCGCCACCGCTATTTCATCGAGAGCAACCGGGATGCCTTTGGCCCGGATCAGGGAGACCTGGACATGAGCGCCACCCAAGGGGTCTACTACGTGATCTTCGCCCAGCGCTTCGAATCCGTGCTCTATGGCAAGAATGCCCCCACGCCACCAGCGGAGGGACTCCCGGGTGTCAGCGCCATCCTGAAATGACCATCCTGGCGAAGACCCATCGTCGTGATCGGGTGCTGAGCGGCCATGGAACACTCATGGGCCAATGCCTCCAAGCAGGACTGCCCGTGGCTTCCAGCTGCTCCGGGCGCGGCGCCTGCGCCAAGTGCGCCGTCTCGGTGCTATGCGGTATGGAAGCTCTTTCCCGGCCCAGCGCGCATGAACTGCTGGTGCTGGCCCGGAACGGCCATCCGGACGCCGTGAGGCTCAGCTGCCAATGCCGCGTGATGAATAGTGCAGAAAAAATCCTCATCACCACGGGCTATTGGTGAAGCGCAAGACTTGGATTTGCGGCCTGGCGATCGCGCTAGCTGTGTCCTGGGCTGGGTTCACGGTCTATAAAATCCGCTCCGTGGCGGCGGAGCTGGTGAATCCGCCGTTCTATCACCCTAAATCCATCGACGTGGTGGATCGGACCTATGCGGAACTCGCCAAAGGGGAGGACGGTGATCCCGGTGGGACCTGGAATTCCGAGGAGGTGGGCGGCCTTCAACTGTGGACTTTCCATCGGGCCAAACCATCCAAGGGCATCGTGTTGCTCCTGCATGGTTTCGGCGATGACCGCTGGGGCACCAGCCCGGCCGTGAAATGGTTCCCTGATGAGGACGCAGCCATCTTCACATACCGCCGCCGGGACGACGCCATGCGCGGCCCAGGCCCCGTACCCCCGGTGACCTTTGGCGCGCGGGAATCCGAAGAGGTGGCGCGCGTGGTCCGCCATTTGGAAACTCAAGGGTGGCAAAGGAACAGAATCCTGTTGATGGGCCGCAGCCTAGGGGCTTCGGTGGGGCTCCTGGCCCTGGTCCAGTTGGAATCTGATGGCCATGGTCCACTCGCTGGCCTTATTTGGGAAGGCGCCCCCGCAAGTTCCCGCAGTTTTGGGGAAGCGCTGGTGCGGGGTCCGAAGGATCGCCTTTGGCATCCATTGGTGGCCCCCCTGGCTGGAATATTCGGAAGTGCCCTCGCGGCCCGGCAGGGCGGTTACAAAGCCGATGACACCGACGTGCTGGCGCGCATGGGAAACCGAATACTGCAAACACCCGCACTTTGTTTCCTGGCCACCGAAGACCGCCTGGCCTCACCTCAGGCCCAACGGAAAATGGCGGATCATTTCAACAAAGTCCGCGTGCTGGAAATTCCCACCTGGCACCTGAACTGCTCGGCGCTGTTGGGCGCGCACTATGCCAAGGCCATCCAGGCTTTCACGGATGACGTGCTGAATGCCGAAAGCACAAGACCCTGATCTGTGGGCTTGATTCTTGGGTCCTGGGTCCTGGGTCCTGAGTCCTGGGCACACAAAAAAAGGGCCCCACAAGAGGCCCTTTCACAAGCAAATGAAAAACGCCTACTGATCATTCATGATCTTGGCGACGAGCTTGGGCGCCATGAGCTTGACGATGGGCTCGAAGACTTGGCTCACCAGGCTCTGGTCATATTGGACTTCAGAACCAGTGCCCGCGACTTTTACGCCCACGTTGCTGACTTTGCTGTCGTCGCCCGCGGCGCCGATGATCTCGCCGGTTTCCACGTCAATGACCCGGGCGTCCAGGCGGCCCGAGAACTCCGCCTTGCCGATGTTCACGCTGCCCGCCACCGCGCCCGCGTCCGCGTTGCCCGTGAGTTTGGAAACCCCAAGGCCCGTGAGCCACCCGGTCTTGAAACCGCTCTTCTTGAAGGCGAAGCGGGTGATCTTGCCGGTGATCATGTACTTCACGCCGAGGAGCTTGCCCATTTTCACGGCGGTGGCGGGGTCTACTTCGCCGCTCTGGCCGAAAGCCTGTTCGCCGCGGATCTTTTCCAATGCCGCGCGATCAATCAAACGAATTTTTCCTGAGCCGGCCTCTGAGAGTTCGGTCACGAAAAGATCTTGGATGACGCTGGCTGTGCGGGTTTCGCTGTCGCGGGCCTGGCCCCACCAGTTCCACCCTTCATAGGCGTTCTTGGCGGCAGGGAATTCCAGGACGGCCACCCGGGGCCGCTTGGATTTTTCGATCTGGGCGTTGAGCGTCTGCCCAGGGATCGCGAATCCCAGGACAACGGCGGAAGCGACGAACAGTTTTTTGAAATTCATGATGAAGCTCCTTTCAAAAAAAGGGGTTACTTGGTGGAATCATCGTCAATGAGCTTGCTGCGAAGCTCCTTGCCCAGCTTGAAGTAAACCACACGCTTGGGCGGTACCTGGATGCTGTCGCCGCTGCGGGGATTCCTGCCAATGCGGGCTTTGCGATCCCGCAGCCTGAAACTTCCGAACCCTCGCAGCTCGACTCCATCTCCCGTCCGCAGCGCGCCAGAGATGCTGTCAAGGAACACATTGACCAGCAGATCAGCGTCCTTCTTCCCGAGATCCAATCGCTCCATCAAGTGTTTGGACAGATCAGCTTTGGTGAGGGTTTCCATCGAATCCATGGGATCTCCGGGTAACTTGGGGGGATGACACCCATCATCACCTAGTCTCGGGTGAGGTCAAGTGACTCTATTTCCTAAACAGCGGCCCAGGGCCCCCTAGGGAAAAATAATCGAATATCAGTTCATGATCCAATCCAGCAGGAAACGGGGGCCTTCTCCGGAAGCACCCTGGGGGCGGAAGTCCCGTTCCTTGGTAGACCAGCCACCGCTCAAATCCACATGGGCCCAGGAGCCATGATCCACGAACTCCGACAGGAAAAGACCCGCGGTGATGGAACCACCCCAGCGGGTGCCAGTTATGTTCTTGATGTCGGCTAGTGGACTGCGCAGCAGCTCCTTGTACTCCTCCACCAAGGGGAGCTGCCAAAGATGTTCACCGGTGGCATTGCCGCCATCCAGGAGGCGCTCCACCAGTTTCTGATCGG
>JAJYMZ010000281.1 GCA_021786615.1 Acidobacteriota bacterium | reverse complement strand
CTTCTCCAGGGCCTCCTCGCAGGTGGATACATTGGTCACGCGCGGCGGGTTGCTCATGTTGAGCTGGTAGTAGCCTTCGAACAGGATCTCGGTGAGCAGGCCGTCCTGCTCCAGGGTGAAGGCGTCGAAGGCCGGAGCCACCAGCAGGATCTCCCGGGCGCGGAGCGGCATCAGCTCGTGAAAGATCTCCTTGTCGGATTTGTATTTCAGGAAGATCTCGTTGAATTCACTGCTGATCATCTGGAAGCCTCCTCTGGAGCGTTGAGCCTGGATTCAGAATTTGGAGGCCTGCGAAAGAGATCGGCCTGTTGGGGGTTCCTGATTGGTTTCCAGTGTCTGCTGACCAGGCGGCCGATCAAGGGCGTGGCTAATTTCTTGTCCAGAGATCAAAGGGCCGTGCGCCAATGAGGACGTTGAATTGGTTCTCCCGCCGCATGGGCCCAGGATAGTAGGGCTTGATCTGGACCTGGCCCCAACCGGTTTCGATATAGAACTTTCCCACCGCCCCCCGAAGCACCAAGCCAACACCGAGGATGCGCATGCCGGCGGTGAGGTTGTTCGGATCCTGGGAGAACCTCCCATAGTCCAGCCTGGGGACCAGCTGGATCTGGCCGCCGAAGGAGCGTCTGAGGGCGATGGGCAGGCCTGCCCTGAGGATCGCGAAATTCGGGGCCACGAATCGCGTGCTGGGAGTGCCGATGAGGCTGGCGTCCCCTCCCAGGATGTACTGCCGATAGGGGATCAGGAGCGTTCGCCAACCCAATCCGGCCTCCAGTGAGATATCTACCCCCACCGGCCCGGCCAGGTCCTTGGCGAGGGCCCGGAAAAGGAGGTAGGCGGCACGGACCCGGTTCAAACCAGGATCTAGAGTGGGCTTCGTGTCAAGGTCGGGGGTCGTTTGGACCTTTGTCCGGGTATGGTCAAGAGTCACCCGCCCGCGGACCAGCAGCCCCTCGGTGGGGAAAAAGCTGCGATCGAGGGAGTCCCACTCGGCTGAAAGCACCAGGCTGTCCTCCGAGTTCCGGACCCAAGGCAACGCCTTCGGCATGAGTACCGATTCACGATGCATGTATTCGATCTCCGCAAGGCCTTTCTGAGTGCTTCCAAACCGCTGGAACAAGCCCGCGAAGGCATCGTTCGTCCGTTGGGAAGCATTCTGGAGGAGCCTTTGGTATCCCGATGGGTCTGGAGTCGCGCCGAAATATCCCAGAAGGGGATCCCCGTCAAATTTATGCCAGGAGTTTCGGGCCCCCATAAAGATTCCGATGGAAGGGCGCGTCAAAAAGGAGTGCCTGATAGACAGGGAGGCGCCCCGCTGCACCGTGTCCGCATAGGCATGCAGCCACCATTCATTGCCCTTCAGCAGGAAGTCCTTGAACCATGCGTCGAAAACACCATGCAAGCCCCAGGTCGTCTCATAGGCGGCCGCGACATTCACCTGCACACGGTGGCGATCGGTGGCCTCCATCTTGAGCGTCCAATGGTTCCCACCGGGACCGGCCTGCAAGCGGGCCATCGGATTCTGGAGGTTGAAGGACTGGTCCATCTCAAGCAGACGGAGCGCCAGCCATTGGGTTTCCAAAGGTTTTCCGACCACCGGCTGGAACATGTCCGCCATGAGTTTTCGGCTGGCCGGCCGCAGCTCCGAGAGGTCAACTTCAACCGCGCGGATGGGTGCTTCACGGACTTGGATGCGAAGCTCCCCTTCCGCATCGAAGGTGCACCCGCGCAGGTCGAGCAAGGGCCGCCCACGGAGGGAGCTGCGAATCAGGAGATCCTGGAGGAAAGCGCCCCAGGCTGGTTCCCGGAACGGCGATCCGGGGACAAGGCCTTGCCCCTGGGCCAGTTGCTGAGCCTCTTTCGCCCAGGACATAGGCACATCCCAAATCACGCTGGTGATTCTCGGATTGGGTGTGGCATGGATTTCCAATGGCATGCCGGGCGTTGAAGGCAACACCAGCCAGGCCTCTGCAACCAGACCCCGGGCCAGCGCGCGCCGAAGGAACCTGTAGCCGTCCCTGCGGCGCCAAGCCTGGCCCGGGGGCAGGCAGCTTCTGGCCAGGGCCACCAATTCCGGGGATTCGGCCCCCGCGATCTTCCACTGGGACGCATTGATCGGAATCTCGCCAGCCTCCCCATAGAGCTTGGTCTCCAGGGCTGGCAGCGCTTCCGCCATGGTTTTCCGGCCTAGATCCGAGAGCGCGTCCACCTGGGTGCGGAAATCGAAAAAATCGAAGCCTTCCACCGATGGACTCAGCAGCACATCCGCGCTGGCCCTGTTCAGGTTGGCCATCGCCTCCACACTGTAGGCAAGGCTCCTTCCCATCAAGGAGAAAGGATTTCTCACCGGGCCCGTCTTCCAGGGGTCACTGATGTCCACCGCCACCTGGAGAGCATCGGGATGGAGCCTCCTCGCCTCAAGCACCGGCAGGCTTTGGGAAATGCTGCCATCCACCAGCTGCGCCCCCCGGTGGTCCACCGGCCTGAACACCCCTGGAATAGACATGGAGGCGCGCACGGCTGTCACCAGATTGCCCGAGGTGAAGCATAGAAGACGTCCCTCGCTGAGATTCGATGCGATGCAGGCGAAGGGGACGCTGAGCCGCGAGAAATCCCCTTCGCACAGGGCATCGGCCCTGAGGAGATGGGCCATCAGGAGCTGGGTGGCGGCGAGCCCGGAAGCTTCACCCGGAAGAAACTCCCAGCCTTCTGGCCGCAGGTCAAAGCGCACCACTGTCGCTTCACGCTCTTCGTCTTCGCTCAGGGTCATCCCGCTGGTGCGCCGGTGCGAATCGAGGATGGCCTTCCCGAAATCAACAGTTTTAAAGGCCCAACGAAGCCCTTTGCCGGAAAATCCCGCGGCACGCATGGCGCCCATCATGGCGCCCGAACTGCTTCCGATGATGGTGTCCTCGGTGATCCCCTCCTCCTCCAGCACCTCGAACACGCCGATATGGACAAGCCCTTTCGCGGCTCCGCCACCGAGCACGAGCGAGAGCGGTCGCTGGCCCGGCGCGCGATACTCGGCCCGCATCCGCAATTTCAGATCAGGTGCTTTTCGTTCGAGGCGCAGCTCCTGGCCTTGAAGGCAACCCAGCGCGAGCAAACTAGCGAAGGCACATCGGAGGTTCATGGAGGCTCGGACATATTTCATGATCAGGTTGCTGAGGCTTTGAATACAAATCATCGCATTGCCGCGGCCTGATCCGGCATTTCCATGGCTTTGATGAAGAAATCGGTCCCGGCCGAATCGGCCCGCCCTGATAAAAAAAGGGAGGACTCAAACCAGTCCTCCCTTTGTGTTTTCCGGCGATGCCTCAGACGAGGCCCTGGTCAATCATGGAATCCGCCACCTTGATGAAGCCGGCGATGTTGGCGCCGTTCACGTAATTGCCCGGCGTGCCGTAGCGCGCGGCGGCCTCCACGCAAGACGTGTGGATGTTGATCATGATCTGGTGCAGCTTGGCGTCCACTTCCTCGCGGCTCCAACCCAGGCGCATGGAATTCTGGCTCATCTCCAGGCCCGACGTGGCCACGCCACCGGCGTTCGAAGCTTTACCGGGGCTGAAGAGGATCTTGTCGCAATTGGCCTGGAAGAATTCCACCGCTTCCAGCGTGCTGGACATGTTGGACCCTTCCACCACCGCCTTGGTGCCGTTCTTCAGCAGGAGCTTGGCCTCATCCAGGTTCAACTCGTTCTGGATGGCGCAGGGCAGCGCCACATCCACCACCTGCTCCCAGGGGCGCTTGCCTGCCAGGAACTGGGCGGTCTTGAACTTGGCGGCGAAGGGGGCGACGCTCATGCGATCCGTGCGGAGCATCTCTTCCATGTAGTCAATCTTCTCGCCGGAAATGCCGTCCGGATCGTAGATGTAGCCGTCAGGACCGGAGATGGTGACGACTTTGCCGCCCAGGTCATTGGCCTTGCGGACCGCGCCCCAGGCGACGTTGCCGAAGCCGGAGATGGCGACCTTCTTGCCCTGGATGCTCTCGCCCTTGGTCTTCAAGGCTTCTTCAGCAAAATAGACGATGCCGAATCCCGTGGCCTCGGGCCGAACCAGGCTGCCGCCCCAGTACTGGCCCTTGCCCGTCAGCACACCGGTGAACTCGTTGCGGAGCTTCTTGTACATGCCGAACAGGTAGCCCACTTCGCGGCCGCCCACGCCGATGTCGCCCGCGGGCACATCGGTGTCAGGCCCGATGTGGCGCCACAGTTCCATCATGAAGGACTGGCAGAAGCGCATGACTTCCGCATCGGATTTTCCGTTGGGATCAAACTGGGAACCGCCCTTGCCGCCGCCCATGGGCAGGCCCGTGAGGCTATTTTTGAAAGTCTGCTCGAAGCCCAGGAATTTCAGCGTGTCGAGGGTGACGTTGGGATGGAAGCGGATGCCCCCCTTGTAGGGCCCGATGGCGCTGTTGAACTGCACCCGCCAGCCGGTGTTGATGTGGATCTGGCCCCGGTCATCCACCCATGGCACACGGAAGCCAATGGTTCGCTCGGGCTCCACGATGCGTTCGAGAATGGCGTTCTTCTTGTACTTGGGTTCCCTGTCCAGCACCGGCGCCAGGGAGTGCAAGATTTCGGTGGCCGCTTGGATGAAGAGGGTTTCCCAAGGCGCCCGTTTTTTCAGGCCCTCGAGGACTTCATCAACGTACTGGCTCATGGTGTCTCCCAGAGAAAGGTGTCGAGGCTGAGCACAGCCTCCATTCAAGATTGGGACCCGGGCGAGCGCCGGGTTTTGCCCCTGCCCTAGATCTTAATGGCTACGGGTTGCGTCCGATACCCTGCGAAGGCTTCTAGCGATTGAATTCTTGATTGGCGTCACATTAGGCGCAGTTACGCCTTGGCCAGCGCTCTTCTGGCCAAAGCGTTACTGCGCCTCCAGCTATCGGACGCAGTGCGTCCTCCTGCTCGCTGCGTTCGCAGAGCCGGAGCCTCTATGTCGGCCAATAGGGCCAACGCCATTGATGATGTACCGAGCCAAGCAAAAGGCATCACCGACCCCGATGGTGACTCCAGGCCGACGCGATGGGTGGTGCGCGACTGAAAATTGTTTGGAGTCACATTAGTAATCATTTCGCCCCTAAGTCAAACTCAAGGTTTGGCCGTCCTGGAGTCACCGTGTCCCAAGTCCCCGCCCGCGCACCCATCCGCGTCGTCATCGCCAAGCCGGGCCTGGACGGCCACGACCGGGGGGCCAA
>JAJYMZ010000181.1 GCA_021786615.1 Acidobacteriota bacterium | reverse complement strand
TCGCGCCAAGCAGCTGGATGTGGTGGACTGCTTCGCGGGCCATCTGCAAAAGCTCCCCATCCTGGAACAGCTTTGCGCCAAGTACGGGCTGCAGGTGGATGAAGTCGCCTTCATCGGCGACGACCTGCACGATCTGCCCCTGCTCAAGCGCGTAGGCTTGGCGGCTTGTCCTGAAGATGCCGTGGCCGAGGTGCGGACCGCGTCCCATTGGATCGTGCCCCTGTACGGCGGGCGCGGCGTCCTGAGAGCCGTGGCGGAGGAGATTCTGAAAGCCAAGGGGCAGTGGGACGAAGTGGTGGTGCGGTATCAGGGTTGAGCCATCTTAGCGAATGCGCGCTGCCACGCGCGCTGGACTGATCTTTCCATGCGTGCAGGCGAGAACCGTGACTGTGGAGTTTGCGACCCGATACCAGATCAGGTATGGAAAGCGGTGGAGAACGGCGCGCCGGACATTGCGATACAGAACGGGATAGATAAGCGGCGTTTCAGCAAGAATGCTGATGGAAGCGCTGAACTCGGCATGGAATAGCGCCGCTAAACCAACCTGCTGTGATTCGTACCAGCTCTGGGCTTCAGCAGCGTCACGTTCCGCAGACCCGCGAATCTGTACGCAGTAGCTCAAGGCAGCAGGCGGTGTAGCCGTGCTTGCACTTCTGGCCAAGGACTCTGAGCGGCCGGGTTCGCTTCAAGATCCTGAATACGCGCATCCAGCATGGCTTTTTCTTCTTCCGTCACCGCCGTCTCCTCCGGAGACAGCGTTTCCCACACAGCGCTGATCAACTCGAGTCGATCCGTGGCGCTGAGCGTCTTGACCTTCGTGATGAGGGCAGTATCTACCATGCACAAAGGATAGCTCTTTTCCCTTGTGATGCTCTAGTTTTCAACTGAAAGCCTGCACGAAAACAGAATTTGGGAACACTTGGGACTTGTAGCTTGGGACTGGATAGCTCGACTATTTCGTTCCCTCGCATTCCACCATCCATGCGTTTACACGGCGCTCCAGCAGATCCAGGGGCAGTGCGCCGCCGCCCAGGACGCAGTCGTGGAAGCCCTTGAGGTCGAAGGCCGGCCCGAGTTTCTGTTTGGCTTTGTCCCGCAATTCGAGAATCTTCATCTGGCCGATTTTGTAGGAAAGGGCTTGGCCCGGCCAAGCGATGTAGCGGTCCGTCTCGCTTTGGATATCCACTTCGTCCATGGAACCGTGGGCGCGGAAGTAATCCACCATCTGGGCCCGGGTCCAGTGCAGGGCATGGACGCCTGTATCCAGCACCAGCCGGATGGCGCGAAGCATTTCATCGTTCAGGCGGCCGTAATCAGAGTAGGGGTCTTTGTAGAATCCCAGCTCCTTCGGCAGGCGCTCGGAATACAAGGCCCAGCCTTCCTCGAAGACCGTGAAGGGCGCGTGCTTCTGGAATTCCGGCACGGATTCCAGCTCCTGGGCGATGGCGATCTGCATGTGATGGCCTGGGATGGCCTCGTGGTAGGCGGTGCTTTCGCAGGTAAGCATGGTGCGGGACTCGGCCTTGAAGGTATTGACCGAAAAGCGGCCGGGCCGCTTGCCATCGGGCGTCCCGGCGTTGTAGTCCGCGGCGGCGGCGCCTTCGGCCCGGAAGGCCTCCATGGGGACCACCACCAGCGGGGCCTTGGGCAATCGCCCGAACAGCTTGGGCAATTCAGCCGCCATGCCGTCCACGTAGCCTTGGTAGCGCGCCACCAGCTCCGCGCCATCCTTTGGATGCAGATCCTGCTTCTTGGCGACGGCTGCGCGGAAGGCTGTCAGATCCTTGAATCCCAGGCTTGCGCCGATGGCGGTCATCTCGGTTTCGATGCGCGCCACTTCCTTGAGGCCGATCTCATGGATGGTTTTGGCGTCCAGGTTGCTGGTGGTGTGATGGCGGATGGCATAGCGGTACCTCGCCTCGCCATCCTTCAGCGACCAGATTCCAGGTTCGGCCCGGCCACTGGGGAGATATTCCTTTTCAAGAAAGTGCAGAAGGCGGGCGTAGGCGGGCGTCACCGCTGACTTGAGCGCGGCGTCCACGTCCTTGCGCAGCTCGGCTTGCCTAGCGGTGGGAATGCTGTCCGGGCATTTGTTCATCGGTTCCAGGAAGGGCGCCATGGCAGTGGATCCGGCACACAATGGCCGGACTTGTCTGATGACCTCCTGGATCACAAGTTTGGGTGGAACGTTCTGATGGCTGATTCCCGAGCGCAGGTTGGCGATCGTATCGTCCACGGATTTCGGGAAGGCCTTCAGCCTGGAAACGTAGTCACGGTAGTCCTTTTCAGTCTTGAAGGGATGGCTGCCGAACAGCTGCGGGAAATTGATATGCAACCCATCCATCTGCGAAAGCGGCAGCTCCCAGGGCCTGAATCGGGCACCGTCCAGCTGATCCTGGATGAGGGTGTCCAGCACATCGCGGCTGAGCAGCTGATCGGCGACCAGCTCTTTTTTAGGAACTGCTCTAAGCTTGGCGAGGAAGGCGCGCTTCCACGTGAAGTCTTTTTGGATGGCGCCCAGGGACACATCACTGAGGCGATCGTTGTAGCGGCCGTCGCCCACGACCGTGGCGAATTCCGGATAGGTGCGGAGCGTGTGCTCCCAATAAGCCCTGAAGAGGTGGTCAAGGGTTTTGGATGGCAGAGGGGAGGGAGGCAGTGCCGCACCAGAGAGGGTCGCACTGAGCAGGACGGGAATGATGAGTTTCGTTTTCAAGAGTTCTCCATGGAACACAACAAATGTCCGGCCACGCGGCCTGCGGCGCCGGGTTTGCCCAGGTGCGGGCGCACAGTGCCCAAGTCCTCTCGAATTTTAGCCGCGGTGGCCGGGTCCAGCAGATGCGTCAGCACCTTCGACAGTTCATCAGGATTCACTTGGTTCTGTACGAGTTCTTCCACCACGGCGCGTCCCGCCACGACATTGGCTAATCCAAAATAGGGCAGTTTCACGAAGGCTTTCGCCATGGCGTAGGTCAGCGGATTGAGCTTGTAGACGATGGCGAAGGGTGTGCCCAGCAGGGCCGTTTCCAGCGTTGCGGTGCCCGAAGCCACCAGGGCCGCATTGGCGTAGGCGCGGGCCGCGTAGCTGAAGAAACGCAATGGAAGAATGGGCGTGCCTTTCAGGAAAGGCTGGATGAATTCATCCGAAAGGGTTGGCGCCACCGGGAGAACCCACTGCACGTCGCGGTGGTTTGAATCGCCGCGCCAACGCCGCGCCAGCTCCGCCATGGGCGGCAGCAGGCGCTGGATCTCGCCTTCACGGCTGCCGGGGAGCAGCGCCACCAGGGGTTTCAAGGGATCAAGGCTGGTGCTTGAAAAAAAGGCCTCGCGATCCCCTTCCGGTTTCACCGTCTCCACCAGCGGATTGCCCACCCAGATGGCTTCCACGGGAAGGCCTTTGAAGAGATCCGGTTCGAAATCGAAAAGGCAGTAGAGCGTGTCCAGGATGCGGCCCAGTTCCGGGATGCGGCCCTTCTTCCAGGCCCACACCTGGGGGCAGACATACTGGTGGAGCTTCACGGGGGGCATGGACGCACGAAGGGATTTGGCGAGCCGCAAATTGAGCCCGGGGTAATCAATGAACAGCGCCGCCTCGATCTTTTCTTCGCGCGCGGCCTGGAGAATCTGCTTGAAGAGGCGATTCAAGGTGGGGAGGTGCTTGATGACCTCGATGAAGCCCACCACGCCAAGATCCTTCACGTGGGCCAGCTGGCGGTCGAGATGGGGCGCCATGCCGTCCCCGCCGATGCCGATGATGCGCAGGTCCGGGCGCCGCGCCTTGATCTCGCGCAACAGCTCCGCGCCATGCAGGTCGCCGGAGGCCTCGCCCGCGATGACGAGCAGCGTGCCGCTCACTCGCCGCTCCTGTCCGGCCGCGCATTCCAATGGGCGCCAAAGATGACGCTTTCATCGGGCACGATGGGTCGTCCCATGGCGGTGGCGGGCATGTCCGCAGGGAAGAATACCGGCGGATATTTTTTTTCAAGGGTTCGGATGATTGACGAAAGCTCAGTGGGTCTGCCTTCCAGCGCCAGGTTCCAGCGGTAGCCTGTGCGCTGCAACTCGGAGTAATCATCGTCCGCCCCACCCACGGCGGTGTAGAGACGGTCCGAGATGAGCTCGAGATCAGTGCCGATAGCTGAATCCCAGCAAAATCCAACGGCCTCTCCCCGCGCTTCCTTCAAGAGCGTGAGGAGTCCCCTTAGGGCGCCTTTCGCAGGGCGGAGGGCCAGCTTCACGCCCCGGCCCGAGGTGTGCTCCAGCAGCGCCTCCAGCGTTTGAAGAAAAGTCGAGGTAAGGAGGCGGCCGATAGGTACGTCAGCCTGAAGCACCAGGAAATCCGCGCCAAGTCTCGGGCACAGGGCATCCAAGGCCATTTCCACCAAGGCATTGCCCCACTTCGCGGGCGGAAGATGCAGCGCGTGGACCGCCAGGCCGCTCCGGGCCAAGCCTTCCCAACCCATGTGAAGCCCGCCGTCCCACTTCAACTCCACATCCTTGAAAGCGGCCCAGCTTGTCGCGGCGGAACTGGATGGAATCAGGGGAACAAAGCGCATGGGATTATCATGAAGCAATGGAGGAAGGCATGGCCCGAGTTTTCACGCTGGAAGAAGCGAAGGCATTGATGCCCGCGGTGCGGTCCATGACGGGCCCCGTGTTCCGGTTGGCAGCGAGCCTCGCGGAGGAACTGAGCGAAGTTGAGGAGCAGGATGAAGCCCGGGCCGAGGCGCTGCGGGATCGGCTGCAGGTGCTGGTGGAGAGCTGGGCCGATGGCATCCGCGATCTGGGGGCTGATGTGAAAGGCCTTTGGCTGGTGGATTTTGACAGCAGCGACGGCTACTGGTGCTGGGCCTATCCCGAAGAAGACATCGGGCATTGGCATAGCTATGAAGGCGGTTTCGGCAGCCGCGTGCCCGTCACCCTGAAGCCCGTGCACCAGGCATGAGCGGCGGTATCTGCATGAAAAGCCGCTGATCCTCAGCGCGGCTATGTGCCGCAACTAAAAAAACTGATTCAACGCCAAGACGCCAAGAGCGCCAAGGTCCATCAGCCATCTGCTGAGCACGAAATCGCTTCACGGGGCGCGTAGCGCCTGCGGGCGAAAGCCCGCGAATTCAGGCGGCCCGGCGCGGATCACACGTAGCGCGAGGCCGCCGCCGGGCCGCCTGAATTTCATCCGTGAAGCTGGCACATGCATGCTCTCTTCTCGGTATCGGCCGAGCCGGTACGCGAGAC
>JAJYMZ010000204.1 GCA_021786615.1 Acidobacteriota bacterium | reverse complement strand
GCGGTCGTTCAGGTACACGCGTTCGCCTTCGCGGCGGCCCTTGCCGGGCATGGTGATGCCACCCTTGCCGTGGATGCCCCAGCCTGCGCGTAGAGCGGTATCGCCGGGCTTCAGTGGCCGGTCAGAACCGTCCACGGAGACCACGCGACCCACGGGAACCAAGTGCTTGTTGATAGGTGCTTCGCTCACGCCGGGCACGGCCTGCTCCACGTCCAGCAACGCCGCGAGACGTAGGCCCAGGGCGGCGCTGGCGGTGAGCGATTCCTTGGTGGGCGGCAGCGGAACGCGTGGCCAGTCCTGACGCAGGGCCCCGGCATTTTCGGTGCGGTAAAGCGGTGCATGCAGGATGGCCAAGGAATGGAAGAAGAGGTCCGTGGGCTCGGCGCCCAGGGTTTTCAGGTGGGCTTGCGCAACTGCGCTTAAGTTGGGGTGTGTCGTGGCTTCGTAGATGGCGTCTTGGTGGTGGTGCTCACGGATAAGAAGAGGCGCGAAGGATGCGCCGCGATCCATAAGATCAAGGCAGCCAAGCGCACCTACTAACTGAGGGGGAGCCCAGTCTCTCCTTGGGATTTGCTGAACGACGAGCGCGACATTCCCTCCAAAAACTTGAGGCGCATACTCAGGTCGTTTTTCATCCAGCAGTTTTGTTTCACCTTCCCAATACAGCCAGCGCACATCCATGGGGCGGTAGGCATAGCGGACGAATCCTTCGGGCCGCAGACCGCGTTTCCGCAATTGATCGCGAATGGCGCCGGGTTCGTAGCGACCTCCGGGCGTCATGATTTCGGGATGGGTGGCGCGCAGGGCCTCGTGGCTTATTGACGGATCAAAGTAGCGTTGGAGGCGCGTTTCCAGGGCCTCCCGGTCCACGTCCACCAGGAAGGCGTCGCGGCTGGTCTTCACGCCGGGAAAGTAAGTTGGAAATAGTTCAGGGAGTGAGGGCCATGCCAAGTATGAGTCCCCCACTTCGCGCAATTTCAGTGGAAGGCCTAGGGGCAGACTTGGTTCAAGAATTGTGTAAGGCCTTGATGAAGGTGTTTGCGCGGCTTCCAACAATGCCTCTCTACGTTCATCGGCTTTGGCTTCGTGAAAGTCCCGATAGGAAACGCTGGCCTTTCGGGATGAATCTCCTGGTTTTCTCACTAAAAGACTGATGGCGGTTCCGATCTTGATGCCTGCGGAGTGCCCTTGGATCGCGAAGACCGTTTCACTCGTCCGGCCATCGGGTGCGTACTCGGAAATGATCCGATCGCCATGGAGGTTGTCCACCCAGATGCCATCGAAGCGTTCCAGCAGGGCTTCGCGCATGCCCGTGTGGCTGAGGCCATCGAGCCAGGAGTAGTTGCTGATGAAGCAGACGACGCCCTGCTTCGTCCAGTCGGCGATCTTGCGCTCGGCCATGCGGAAGAAGCGCACGTAGAGATCGTTCAGGCCATGGCCTTCGGGCTTCTTCACGCGTTTGGTGGCGCGGTAGGCGCTGCTCAGATCGCGTTCTTCCCCAATTTTTGCGATACCGGGAAAGCCCGAATAGGGCGGGTTGCCCAGGATCACCAGGATGGGGATCTCGCGTTTCACCTGATCGGCGGCTTCCCTTTCCGCTTCCAGTTCGGGCATCAGGATCTGGGCCTTGGGGCCCGTGGGCGGCTCCCAGCCCGTGAGTGAATTAGTCAGGTAGACGCCTAAGCGTTCGTCGCCCACCAGGGGCGCGCCCAAGCGCTGCAACATCAGGCCGAGCTGAAGGTGCGACACCACGAAGGGCGCGGGCAGCAGCTCGAAGCCGTGGACGCGGCTGAGCAGGGCTTTTTTCAGCTTGCCCGCGGTCATGGCGTCTTCGCCCGCGGCTTTCAATGACTCGTGCAGCTTGGCCGCCACTTCCACCAGAAAGGCGCCGGTGCCGCAGCAAGGATCCAGGATGTGGACCGACGGATGGGCCAGGCCTTCCTTCAGGCCCAGCTCTTCGCGCAGCACCGTGTCCACGCGGGACACCATGTAGCGCACGATTTCCCGGGGCGTGTACCAGACACCCAATTGCTTGCGCAGCTCCGGGTCGAAGGCTTCGAGGAATGGCTCGTAGAAATACTGCACGGCCTGGTCGGTTTGGAAGCGTTTGAAAAAAGCGGAGCGGTCCACTCGGTTCAAGGCGTCCTGGGCCCAGTCCAGCACTTCCACCAATCCCAAAGCATTGAGTTGGTCTGGTTGCACAAGCTGTCCGAAGAGGGCTTTCACCATAGGCACATGAAGCGTCCAGGAGGCTTCTTTCCAGCGGAATCTGTCCTTGGGCGCAGCCGTCTCGCACCAGGACACCCACGCGGAAAACACGCCATAGAAGAGGGTTTGCACCAGGCTTGAATGAAAGAAATCCTCGCCCTTTTCCGCGTCGAAGGCGATGCCCAGGCTCTGCTCCAGGCTCTTGCGCAGAATGTCCAAAGCTGGAAGGTGGGCGGCATGGCCCACGCGGCGCTTGGCCTCCCACGCGTAGGCCGCCAGCAGCGCGGCGAGGGCTTTGGGATCCGAGAGCGGCGCGCCCTGTATAAGGCAGCGTTCCAGGAACTGCACCAGGCGGTCGCCATCTTCGGTAGCCGTCTTACGGGCGTGCTTGGCCTTGTTCCAGAAAGCTGTTTGATCCTCGGCCAGGCGGAAAGTCTCCAGCTTCCGGGGCTTGCCATCGGGACCCGTGCCGATGAACACGAAATCACGGTAATTGGTGACCAGCACTTGCCCATATTTGCCCCAGTAGCGGCTCACCTGTTCGCCCTCGGCGGTGATCCAGGAATCATCCTTCGCGGCCTTCACTTCCACCACGCCGCGGGAAGGCAGAACGCCTTCGGCCATGTCCGGCTGGGCACCCTTTTTGGGAATTTGCTCTTGGGTGAAGAGTCCGAAATCGGGATAGCCCGCGCCCCGGTTTTTCAGCTGGGCCACGGGCACGACTTTTGGCGCAAGGCCATGCCCGGCGGCCCGCAACAAGTTCTGGATCGCCGCGTAGTGTGAAGTTTCGCCCGTGCCCTCGCCCAAGGCGTGGTTTTCCCACAATTCAGCAAGGTAAGTTTCAACCGGGTGCATCCCATGAGCATAAAGGATTGCAAGGCGCATCGGCCAAAAGGTTGGGCTCCGTCATTACGATGAGGCACATGCCTAGACCTTTGACTCTCAACTCTCGACTCTCGACTCTCACCCCCTCAACCCTGCTAGCCTGATCAGGTGGATCAGGGCGTCGCTGTGTTAACGCGCAGAGGAAAGTCCGGACTCCGCAGGGCAGTGAGCCTGGTAACGCCAGGGCGGAGTGATCCGACGGAAAGTGCAACAGAGAGCAGACCGCCGATGGCTTTTCGGAGCACAGGCAAGGGTGAAAGGGTGGGGTAAGAGCCCACCGCCGCGCTGGTGACAGGGCGGGCAAGGTAAACCCCTCACGGAGCAAGACCAAATAAGCCGGCGTGCTGAGCGATCAGTGAGGATTGGCCCGATCGAGCCGGCGGGTAGGTCGCTAGAGGCCATCAGTGATGGTGGTCCCAGAGGAATGACGTCACGGCCCTAAAAGGGTGGACAGAATCCGGCTTACCGATCCACCACGGCCCTCGCGAGAGGGCCGTGCTCATTGAGCCACGAAGAGACACGGCTTGCAGAAGCTGGGATTCCGCGCGGCCTATCCGAAGCTGGAAATGGTGCGTCAAATTTGATTGAAACAACAATCGCAGAGGTAATCAGAGAGAGCGGAGGAACGCAGAGAAAAATTGGTGCCCCCAAAAAAACTCCGCGCACCTCATTTACCTCTGAGTGCCTCTGCGAGTGTTTTTCAGCCTGCGATTGGGATTGGTCCGCGAGCCCTGAGCTATGGCAATGTTGCACCTGCCTCGCAGGCCTTGATCCACAGCCGCCGGTACAGCGCCTCCATCCGTCGCGCGAAGCCCGTGCAGTCGCGGATGGGGGAGTCTGCCAGGCGCTTCCGCAATCCCCCGCGCAGGGCCTGGAGCCGGGCAGGATCAGAGGCCAGGGCCACGGCCCGATTCACGTAATCCCAGGGATCCGAAGCCACCAGATCATCCAGTCCGAGCAGCCCCAGGATGGCGGCGCCATGCCGCGAGAGACTGTGCCGGCCTTCCATGGCCAGCACGGGAACGCCCATCCAGAGGGCTTCCAATGTGGTGGTGACACCGTTGTAGGGAAAAGGATCCAGGGCGAGATCCACCTGAGCGTAGGAGGCGAAATGGGCTCGCGGGTCCTCCAGGAATCCAGTGAACTGGATGCGGTCCGCCCGCACACCTTCGTCTTCAAACCCCTTCAACAATCGTTCGCGGAGCATTGAGTCGGAGGCGCCCTTGCCCTTCAGAAGCAAGCTTGAATTCGGCAGGCGGCGCAACAGCGCCGCCCAGGTTTCCACCACGGCGCTATTGAGTTTCGCGAAATGATTGAAGCTGCCGAAGGTGAAAGGCGCACCGCGCAGACTGGGTGGGGTCGCGGGTTCCGGCAAGTCTGCGGGCGGTTCCCAGCAGAGGTAGAAAGGATCCAGACGCAGGAGCGGCTCGCTGGAAAAGGCTTCATGGCCGGGCGGATCCACGCGGCTGTCGGTGATGCGTCCCTCCAGGCACGTGAGCCCGGTGGTGAAGGGATAGCCCAGCCATTCAAGCTGCACGGGCGCGGGGCGCATGGGCAGCATGGTCAGGCGGTTGAAGGCCGAGTGTCCCGATAGATCCACCAGCACATCCACCTGGGCCCGCCGGATTTCTTCGGCCAGCTCCGCGTCATCCAGGGCAGGAACCTCCACCCAATGATCCGCGAGCCCCTGGAACACGAGTGTCCGGGCATCGTGGGGCGGATAGGAATTGAAAAGGAGCACTTCGGCCTGTTGGCGGTCGTGGGCCCGGAGCAATGGCTCGATGAAATCCGCGCAGGAGTGCTGCCGGAAATCAGAGGAGAGGTAGGCGACACGCAGTCTGCGATGCGGGTTCCAGTCGAGATGGGATCGTGGAAGGGGCTTCACCTGCTCTTCCAACGACGCGCACCAGTCGCGGTGGAACTGACCTAGCTCTTCGGGTGTCCAGGTGGGGTCGTAAAGGCGCGTGGCCAGCAGGCCCGACACCGCCGCGGAAAGGCCGGGCTCAAGCCCCAGGACCCGCTGGAGCAGAGGCGCCGTATCCGGGATGCGGCCCGCGTCCGCCAGGAACTGCGCCAACTTCATGATCGGCGCGGGATCGCCGGGATCCAGGGCCATGGCGTGGCGGTAGGCCGCCTCGGCCTCG
>JAJYMZ010000044.1 GCA_021786615.1 Acidobacteriota bacterium | reverse complement strand
TTTTGCTGATTTCCCCCGCCGTGAGCAGGAAGCTGCCGCCCGAAAGCGGTTGGCCCATGATTGGCGCGCCTACGCGCAGGATGCGGGGGCCCAGGATGTAGGCTACGCATTGGCCGTCCAGGCCCAGGTTGTGGCTGAACCCAAGCGGAAGAGCTATGGCGCGAATCCCAAGGCCGCAGTGGTTCCTGCTGCCAAGCCCAGGACAAAGGCCAAGGGAAGCCCAGGCAAGGCCAAATGAGAGAGTCCCCACAAACCTGCAACCGCGGCGAGATTTGGATGCTGAACTTTGAGCCCCGGCGCGGTTCGGAGCAGGGTGGCTTCCGTCCGGGGATCATCCTCCAGACGGATCTCGGCAACCACGCTCCCGGCGCCCGCACCACCATCGTGGTGCCCCTCACCACCCAGGGACGCCCCTATGTCTTCTACATCCCCATCGCCAAGACCAAGGCCACGGGCCTCTCCGCACCCTCATGGGCCAACTGCGCGCAACTCTTCACCGTGGATAAGGAAAGGCTCATGAAGCGCATGGGAAAAGTGGAATCAGGTGTGATGCAGGCGATCGGCGAGGCTATTAAGGCCACGCTGGAGTTGAAGCAGTAAAACGCCACCAGCAGGTTTAGAAACCTACAGCACCGCGTCCATGGGCGCGGTCTCTCCGGCGCGCAGGGCCACGGCCTGGGCCGCCACCAGGGGCAGGCCCCGGTGGGCGAAGTGGATCGCCGCCTGGAGCTTGTTGTGGTAGAAGGCCGCTTCAGGGCTCTCGGAGAGAAGGGCGCGGGCCGCGGCTGCATCTTGCGCGGCGACGCCGCGTTCTTCGAAAAGCGCGGCCAGCTTGGCCTTGGCCAACTCCGCCTGGCGCAGCAGCAGGTGTCCAGCCACAAGGTGGCCAAGCATGTCCAGCAGGGGCACGGCGTTGAGGACCGTCAGCAGCACGCCGTCTTCCCGGGCGGGCAGCTCCGTGAGCACCGCGCCCATGGTCTTCGCGGCGGAGGCGAGCTGTTGGGCTGACGTCCCCAGGAGCGGGTCCGAAGCAAGGGTCTGGGCGGTTTCGGCCACCAGACCCAGCAGGTGCTTCACGGGGCGCCCCTCCTGCATGCGAAGCTTGCGGCCCACCAGGTCCAGGGCCTGGATGCCATTGGTGCCTTCGTAGATGGAGGCGATCTTGCAATCCCGCATGTACTGTTCGGCGGGGTAGTCCATGGTGTAGCCATAGCCGCCGTAGGTCTGCAGCGCCCACTCCGTCACCCGGAACCCCCAGTCCGAGCACCAGGCCTTGCACACCGGCGTGAACAGCTCCACCAGGCCCTGCCAGCGGTCGTGGTCCTCGGCCTTCGTCACGTGGGCCATGTCCATGCACCAGCCCGTGTAGGAGACCAGGGCGCGCATGGCCTGCACATAGGATGCCTGCAACAGCAGGGACCGGCGCACCTCGGGATGCCGCACGATGAGCGCTTGAGGGGCATCGGCCTTCTTGTCGGCGAAATAGCGTCCCTGGAACCGCTCCCGGGAATAGGCCAGGGCGGCCTGGTGGGCCGCGGACGCGATGCTCAGGCCCTGGATGCCCACCTCGTAGCGGGCCGCGTTCATCATCTGGAACATGAGGCTGATGCCCTGGCCTTCCTGCCCCAGCAGGAATCCCTGGCAGGCGCCGTTGCCGCCGAACACCAGGCTGCACGTGGGGGAACCGTGGATACCCAGTTTATGTTCGATGCCCGCGCAGACAACATCGTTGGCCTCGCCCAGGGAACCATCGGGCTTCACGCGGACCTTGGGCACCACGAAGAGGCTGAGCCCCTTGGCGCCCGCGGGAGATCCGGGGGTGCGGGCCAGCACCGCGTGGATGATGTTGGGCGTCAGGTCGTGATTGCCGCTGGTGATGAAGATTTTCTCGCCATTCAGGAAGTAGCTGCCGTCGGCTTGTTTCACGGCGGTGGTGTGGATTTCGCCCAGATCGCTGCCGGCGCTGGCTTCCGTGAGGCACATGGTGCCGGTCCATAGGCCGGAGTACATCTTCTCGCAGTAGGTGGCCTTGATCTCATCGGTCCCGAAGTTCTCGATGAGATGGCCGGCGCCGCGGTTGAGGAGGATCTGGAGGCTCAAGGAAGTATTGGCTCCCATGATGAATTCGCTGATGCCGGTGCCCACGGAATCCGGCAGTCCCATGCCTCCGAAGTCGGGGTTCATGGTGGGGCTGATCCAGCCCCCGGAAGCCAGATCCTGGTAGGCCGCCGCGAAGCCTTCGGGCAGATACACCTGGCCACTCTCGAAGCGGGCGCCGATGCGGTCCCCCGCCTCGTTGCAGGCGGCGACGCTGCCCTTGCTGACCTTCAGGGCCTCGTCCAGCACCATCTCCAGCTGCTCGCGGTCGAACTCGCCGTAGGCCTCCGAGCCCAGCACCGCGTCAATATCCAGCCACTCGAAAAGGTTGAACTTGATGTCACGGGCGTCGTCCAGGTATTTCATAAAGCCTCCAGGATCCGGATGGAAGGGAAGACACGCCAGGAATGAAGATCAGCGTGGAGCGATCTCCATTCTTTGCCTGCCGCGTGATTCCGTCCATGCCTACCGTGGGACAGATCGGGGGCCAGGTGTCGAGCCAAGAACCGCCGCCAAGCCCTACGCATCCGGTTCCGCCTGGTGCCGGGGCTTCATGCGGGGCATGGCCTTTTCCAGGCACGCATGGGAACGGCTGTGGGATCAGCCCCGGTTCACTATCTACACCGGGAGCTTCCAGATGCTCGCGGGGTCGCTGGAAGGACCGTACCCGGATCTCAGCCGGATTGATCGCGAAGGCTCGTTGATGTTCATCCGCGATGGCATCCGGGTGCTGCACGGCCACTGGCTGGTGGCCCGGAAACAGAGGGCCGGGACACTGCGGGCGGGGATGACGAGGATCTGAAACAGCCTACCTTTTCTTGTAGGTCTCGTCGTGATCCGTGTGAAGCGATATGAGTACCAGACAGTGCCCTTTCACCATGCACTTCACACGGGCGCTTCGGGTCAGTTCCATGGATTCCAGCGGAAGGCCGGAGACCGGGTCAGATTGGTTTTGGATGCGGTGGAGATGGATTCCTTTGTGTGAACGCAGGCCTTGTTCACCCAGGCGTTCGATGACACGGATGAGCTTCGCCAGGGCTTTCCTGACCTGGGCTTCGGTCAGAAGCGCATCCGCGATCAAGCTGGGCTGGATCTCAAGATCCACTCAACGATCCAGCTTCTTTAGGAAAGCTGCGCCCTTGCTGGAATTCGCCGAGATCCCCTTGCCCGCATGGTGCTCTTCTAGGCCTGCTTTCGTCTTGGCCAAGGCGCCCGGTGTCCAAGCCCAGGCCTGGCTTGCGGGGATCGTCACCACGGGCACCAGCCGGTAGCTGCCATCCGCTTCCGAATGAAATTCCAGAGGCTGATCCAGCCCAGGCCTGGCTGGAAGCGTGATCCGGCGGCGGGCATCGGGAGTCAGGACTGGATTCATGGAACATCTCCAGATTCAAGGATAGGCCGGCAAGAAGGGTGAGGCAATGCCCCAATTGGGTAATTGGGATTCACTTCATCATTATCGGGGGTAGCACCTTCAACCCTTCAACCCTAGCGGCGGCGCTTAGGCGATCATCGGAGCAGGCGAATTCGATATCGTGGCCACTGCTCTGAATCCGCAGGGCACTGGCCAGGTGGATGGCGTCCAGGGATCGTAACGGATGTTTGCTGACAAGCCTTGCGGCCTGGCCCAGCACTTCGTCCACCTCCACCTGGGCGAAGTCCTTCCAGGCTGCTTCGAAGCCGGCGTGGGCTTTGGCGATGGCGGCTTTGGTGGCGCCTTCGCGCGACAACCGGGCCAAGGCCGAGGCGATTTCCAGGGCCGTGATGCCCGAGCTGGCGTGCACATCGGCGGCTTGCATCCAGGCGCGCACCTCCGCGGTGCCCTCTTCGGCGATGAAGGCTTTCAGAAGCGCGCTGGTGTCGAGGTAGAGAACGGCCGCGCCATGGGTCATCCCCGGTCCTCCTGGAGCGCCTGGAGAGCGCTAAGGCCGGTCCTGGTGCGGACTTTCACGGGGCTGGCGAGCTTCGGCTTCCGGCCTGCCCACTGGATGAAGGGCAGGGTTGAAAGATCCGAGCCCAAGCCCTGGTCCAGGCCTGTGCCCAGGAGCAGGCGCACGACTTCGGCGGTGGAAATGCGGGCGCCCCGGCGCTGTTGCTGGATGCCACAACGATAGCGCTCGATGCGCTCCGCCAGGATGTCATCCACCCGCACGGGAATCAGATGGGTTGCCATGAATCCTCCGAATACACTTGATTCATCATGTATCAAGTGTATTCATACTTCAGAAGGATGCAACATTCCATAGGCTATGGGCTGTGGGCTGTGGGCTGTGGGCTGTGGGCTGTGGGCGGTGGGCTGTTGGCGGTAGGCGGTGGGCCAACGGATGTGAGGTTTTCGCCCACAGTCTATAGTCCACGGCCCACTGCCAAGTTCTACACCGGCGTGACGCTCCGGCGCTTCACAGGCCAGGTCTCCCGGCGGCGGGCGCGGCTCAGGCGGCTGATGAGTTCGTGGCGGAGGTCGTCGGGTTCCACGATGGCGTCCACGTGCAGATTGGCGCCGAGTCGCTTGAGATCCACGTCTTCGTTGTATTCGTCGCGCAGCGCCTGGATGTAGGCGGCGCGTTCCTCCTGGGGTTTGTCGGCGATCTTGTTGGCGAAGACGGCGTTCACCGCGGCCTCGGCGCCCATGACGGCGATGCTGGCGGTGGGCAGCGCTAGGGTGGCGTCAGGATCGAAACCCGGCCCGCTCATGGCGTAGAGGCCGGCTCCGTAGGCTTTGCGCACCACCACGCAGAAGCGCGGCGTGCTGCACGAAGCCATGGCGGAGATCATCTTGGCGCCGTGGCGGATGATGCCCTGTTTTTCCACGGCGCTGCCGATCATGAAGCCCGGCACGTCGCTCAGGAACACCAGGGGAATGCCGAAGGCATCGCACAGCGTCATGAAGCGCGTGGCCTTGTCGGCGCTGTCCACGAACAGCACACCGCCCTTGACCCGGGGCTGGTTGGCCACGATGCCCACGGGCTTACCGTCCATGCGAGCGAGGCCAGTGATGATCTCGCCCGCGTAGAGTTTTTTGATTTCCAGAAAAGAGCCCTCGTCCACGAGCCCTTCGATGAAATCCTTCATCTGGAAGGCGGTGTTGATGTCCGTGGGAACAATGCTGGAAAGGGCTTTCGCTTTGGCTGCAACGGGCTTTGATTCCTGCGCCGGCAGCGCGTCTTC
>JAJYMZ010000234.1 GCA_021786615.1 Acidobacteriota bacterium | reverse complement strand
GATCTCAGCTTGGCCAGTTCGCCCTCGATGTCGTGGCCATAATCCATGGGCCCATGGCCCGCGGTTTCCGCCACGAAATTCCGTACCTTGGGCTCCGCGCCCTCCAGCACCTTCAGCAAGGCGATCTTCAGCGCGTCCACGCCTTCGGCACGATTGCCGATGGTGGGAATCACGGGGCCCCCCAGGAGGGTTTCCAGGGCCGGGATATCAAGCTGGATGCCCCGCGCTTGAGCGTCATCCATCATGTTCAACACGAACAAAACAGGTTTGCCGAGTTCCAAAAGCTGCGTGGTCAGGTAGAGATTGCGTTCCAGGTTCGAGGCATCCAGCACGTTGATGATGAGATCCACCTGGGCTTCCCCAAGGAACGCCGCCGCGATGCGTTCATCCTCGCTTTTCGCCGAGAGGGAATAGGTGCCAGGCAGATCAACAATCTCGAGAGTCTTGCCCTCCGCCTCCAGGACCCCGCTGCGCTTTTCCACGGTCACGCCGGGCCAGTTCGCCACATGATGGCGCGACCCGGTGAGCGCATTGAAGAGGGTGGTCTTCCCGGAGTTGGGATTTCCGGCCAGGGCGATGATCACAGGCATGGCGGATTAGCCCAGCGACGGGGCAAGGGGCTGAACGAGAATGCAGGCGCCCTCATCCCGGCGCAAGCTCAAGTGATAGCCCTTCAGCACCAATTCCATGGGGTCACCCATGGGGGCCAGTTTTTCCACCTTCAACGTCGCGCCGCGGATGAAGCCCATCTCCAGCAACCGCTGGCGAATGGCGCCCTTGGCCCGTAACTGCACCACGACGGCGCTCATGCCAGGAGCAAGCTGGCTCAAGAACCGGGTTCCGGCTGTCTCAGCCAAGGGCATGTCAATTTGTTGATTCTGAGTCATTGTCTCAACTCCGTCTTAAATAGTGTAACTCCCCCGGCTCCTTTCGCCATGTGCCTGAAATCACAACTCGCCATAGCTTTGAGCGCATCCGGACCGGAGCCGCGTACCTCTAGGCATTCCTTGCAACGAGGGGCCACCTTGGGGCGACACTTAGGGAGCTCACCAGGAGTCCCCATGAGTTACCCGATGCGCCAGGCCCCAGACTACGTGTCAAACCCTAAGCTCATCCGATGGGTAGAGGAGATCGCCGCGCTTTGCCAGGCGGAACGCACCCATTGGTGCGATGGGAGCCAGGAAGAATACGATGCCCTTTGCGAGGAGATGCTGAGCAATGGCACCTTCCGTCCATTGAACCAGGCCAAGCGGCCGGGTTGCTTCCTCGCGCTGAGCGACCCCAGCGACGTGGCCCGGGTGGAGGATCGCACGTTCATCTGCTGCGCCAACCGGGAAGATGCGGGGCCGAACAACAACTGGGCGGACCCAGCAGAGATGAAGGCCAAGCTGACCGAGCTGTTCCGGGGCTGCATGCGCGGCCGCACGCTTTTCGTGGTGCCTTTCAGCATGGGCCCGCTGGGCTCCAGCATCTCCCAGATCGGAGTGGAACTCACCGATAGTCCCTACGTGGTCGTGAACATGCGGATCATGACGCGCATGGGGAAAGATGTATATGGAGTGCTGGGAGATGGCGAGTACGTCCCGTGCCTCCATTCCGTCGGCATGCCGCTGGAACCTGGCCAGACCGACGTCCCGTGGCCCTGCAACAAGGAAAACAAGTACATCGTCCATTTCAGCAACCGCTCCATCTGGAGTTTCGGCAGCGGCTATGGCGGCAACGCCCTGCTTGGAAAGAAGTGCTTCGCCCTTCGCATCGCCAGCCTCATGGGTCGGCAAGAAGGCTGGCTGGCGGAGCACATGGCCATCATAGGCTTCTCGGGGCCCGGCCTGCCCAAGACCTATGTCGCGGCGGCCTTCCCGTCCGCCTGCGGCAAGACCAATTTCGCCATGATGCGCGTGCCCGATCGCTTCAAGGAATTCGAGATCAGCACCGTCGGTGATGACATCGCCTGGATCAAACCCGGCGCGGACGGCCGCCTCTACGCCATCAACCCCGAGGCGGGCTTCTTCGGTGTGGCGCCGGGAACCAACTTCGAGACCAATCCCAATGCGATGGAAACCATCCGGAGGAACACCATCTTCACCAATGTGGCATCCACCGAGGACGGGGACGTCTGGTGGGAGGGCCTAACCGATGATGTTCCAGAACACCTCACGGACTGGCATGGAATGCCCTACGATCCAGCTGGCGGCAAGCCCGCGGCACACCCCAATGCCCGCTTCACGGCCCCCGCCAGTCAATGTCCATGCATTGATCCCGATTGGGAGAAGCCCGAGGGCGTGCCCATCAGCGCCATGATCTTCGGCGGGCGGAGGGCCGACACGGTTCCCCTGGTGATGCAGTCTTTCAACTGGACCTTCGGGGTCTACATGGCCAGCACCATCGGCAGCGAAACCACCGCCGCGGCCGCGGGCGCCACCGGCCAGGTGCGGAGGGACCCCATGGCCATGCTGCCTTTCTGCGGCTACCACATGGGCGACTACTTCAACCACTGGCTCCAGGTCGGCCGCGAGATCAGCGAAGCGCCACGCATATTCTGCGTCAACTGGTTCCGCAAGGACGCTGATGGGAAGTATCTGTGGCCGGGCTACGGAGACAACATCCGCGTCCTGAAATGGATCGTGGACAGGGCCAACGGGAAGGGGCACGCGGTGGAATCGCCCATGGGGTGGGTCCCGAAAGAGGGTGATCTCGATACCGAAGGACTGGCAGGCTTCGATTCCGCGCGTTTCGAGGCGGTCATGGGATTTGATCACGGGCAGTGGCGGAAGGAGTTGCTGCAGCATGAAGAACTTTTCGAGAGCCTCTACGACCGCCTTCCAAAGGAGTTTTTTCCCATGCGGCGCCTGATTCTTTCCAGCCTGTGGCGAGCGCCCAAACGAAGGGGTCTGGCCCCTGAGCGATGAGAACACCGCTCCCTCTCCCGTGCGCACGCGGCCGCGGCCAGGCGGGTACACTGCTTTCCAACCCACCTTTGCAACCGGACGCTGAATGACTTCCCTCACCCTCCCGAACGCGCTGACCTTGCTTCGGATCTTGGCTGTTCCCTTCTTCGCCATCGCGGTCTGGTACAACCACTTGTGGGAGGCGCTGGCGATCTTCGTGGCGGCAGGGCTGACAGATCTACTGGATGGCTGGATCGCGCGGCGCTTCAACCAGAGTTCCGACCTCGGGGCGATCCTGGATCCCGCCGCCGACAAGCTGCTGATGACCACCGCTTTCATCCTCATGGCCCTGCCCAAGGATCACCTGAAGATGCCCATCCCCACCTGGGTGGCCATTCTTTCCATCAGCCGGGACGTGGTGATCTCCTTCCTCGCCCTGCTCTCCCTCGTGCAGCACATCGGCCTGAACCGGAGGCCTTCGCTGCTGGGCAAGTTCACCACCGGCGCGCAGCTCGTGTCCCTGGGCGTGGGCCTCCTGGCCAACGCCCAGGGACCCCAAGCCTGGCAGCGCTACGCATTGCCATGGGTCTACTACGTCATGGCCGCCCTGGTGTTGGCCAGTGGCATCCACTACTATTTCCGCGGCACCGCCGAAGGAGCCGCCGCGTGAGCGGCGCCCCGCGCCCGCGCCATGCCCTGGAGGAATGGCTCGGTGGGCTGCCGCTGCGCTTCACCGCCATCTTCATCCTGCTCATCGTGGCCCTGTGGTTGCTGCGCCAGGCCTTGATGCCCTTCTTCGTCGCCATGGTGCTGGCCTACCTGCTGAGTCCGCTGGTGGAACGATTGGCCGCCCGCATGCGCCGCAGTTTCGCGGTGGTATTCGTCCTGTCCGCCGCGCTGGCTTCGGTGGCGGCGATCCTGGTGCTGGCACTGCCTGCTTTATCGGATCAATTTGCCAGGCTCTATGCTTCCCTGCCCCACTGGCAGGAATTACTAATGAACAAGCTGGGCCCCATCGCGCAGGCCCATCCCGCGTGGGTGGGAAAGGCCCGTGGCGCCCTGGATGCCTTGGACCCTGCGGCCGCCTTGAAAAGCTTGCTGCAGGCGGGTTCTGGCTTGCTGGGCTTGGTGCTGACGGGCGTCACGCTCATCCTCGTGCCGCTGATCCTGTACCACCTGCTGCTGGATGGTCCCCGGATGCTGGCCTCGCTGGAATCCCTGGTGCCGCCCCGCTTCCGGAACCGGTCGCGCGGCATGGTCTTGGAGATCCACGAACGGTTGGGCGGCTTCATCCGCGGCCAGATCGCCGTGTCTGTCACCATGGCGCTGTTGCAGAGCATTGCCCTCACCCTCCTCGGCGTGCCCTATGCCTGGCTCCTGGGCACGCTGGCGGGACTCTTCACCGTGATTCCTTATTCCTCCTACCTGGTGGGCCTCGCCCCGGCCCTGGTGCTGGAGTTGTTGCAGGGCGCCAGCGGCGCGCGGCTGTGCGCCGTGGCCCTGACCTTCGCCGCGATGCAGGCGGTGGAAGGCCTCTACCTGACACCCGTGTGGGTGGGCCGCGCCAGCAAGCTGCATCCACTGGAAGTGCTGCTGGCACTGGTCGCTTTCGGGCATTGGTTCGGGCTGCTGGGCCTGCTTTTCGCCGTGCCCCTGATGGTGACGGTGAAGGTGGTGTTCCGCGTGCTGCTGGAGGACTACCGGCAGCATCCCTGGTTCACGGAAAGCCAGCTATAGACGAGGGGGACCGCCCGCTCTCTTCGCTCGCTCTGCTCCAGCCTATCGGGCGCTCGCGGAGGCAGGAGCCCTCCCCACGTGCTGACCGGGCAAAGCCCGGACACCACGTCTAGCAGCCGCCTTCCCAAAACCTGTGCGAGAATAAGACTTCCTCGGGCCGATCAATGATTCCTGGCCGAAGGAATCAATAGCGCCGTGAGGCGCCACAGGAGATTGCAATGGCCCTTGAACGCGTCCAGAAAATTCTCGCCGCCGCGGGCGTCGCCTCGCGCCGCGCCAGCGAAAAGCTCATCACCGAAGGCCACATCCACGTGAACGGCAAGCTCGTCACGGAGCTGGGCACCAAGGCCGACCCGCGCCGGGACCAGATCACCGTGGATTTCAATCCCATCCAGAAGGAACAACCGGTCTACATCCTGATGAACAAGCCGAAGGGTTACATCACCTCGGTGAAGGATGACGAGGGCCGCCCCACGGTCATGGCGCTGATCCATGGCGTCACGCAGCGGGTCTACCCCGTGGGCCGCCTGGACTTCAATTCCGAAGGGCTGCTGCTGCTCACCAATGACGGCGAGCTGGCGCAGATCCTCATGAAACCCGACCACGAAATCCCGAAAGTCTATTTAGAGCTTATCCGT
>JAJYMZ010000096.1 GCA_021786615.1 Acidobacteriota bacterium | reverse complement strand
AGGGTCGTTACATCAAGCTTCTTTGCGCAGATGACTTCCTGTACCCGAGATGCCTGGAAGAGCAGGTGGCGGTCCTCGAAAAGGACAAATGTGGGGAGATTTCGCTGGTGTCCTGTTCGCGGGACATCGTCGATCCACGAGGCGAACGGTGGCTACGGCGCGGATTTCCCGGCCCACCGGGCCGGATGGGGGGAACCTCAGCAAAAATCCTGTCGATCCGCCGTGGCACCAATATTTTCGGAGAACCCGGTGCGATCCTGGCCCGCACCGAGTCAATGCGCGCGGCTGGAGGTTTCAACCCCCGTTATAGTTACTGCATCGACTTTGACTGCTGGTGCCGGCTCTTATCCGCAGGAGATCTTCACGTGATCGACGAAACACTATGTGCCTTTCGGTTGTCCAGCCAGTCCTGGAGCCTCTCTCTAGGCCGTCGGCAATATCTTGAATTCGCCGAATTCATTGAAGACCTTAATCAGACTGGGAGGCTCCAGCTCACCTGGTTTGACAGGTTCTCAGGACGCTTGCGCTCCTATGCCAATGCCTTCCTGCGGCAGGCCTTCACTCAATTCGTCCTTTTCAAGTCGCGGAGTTGAATATGGGAATTCAGCTGCCTGTGGGAATTCTTACCGGCGGATTGGGAACCCGCCTTTCAGAAGAAACCGTGCTGAAGCCCAAGCCTATGGTCGAGATCGGGGGCATGCCGATCTTATGGCACATCATGAAAATCTATGCTGCCTACGACGCCGATGAATTCTTTCTGGCGCTTGGGTACAAGGGTGAAGTCATCAAGGAGTTTTTCTTCCAATACCGGTACCGGGCCAGTGATTTCACGATCCACCTCGAAACAGGCGAAGTCGACATTAATCGGCCTCCCACGGAAAACTGGCATGTGCACCTGATGGACACTGGCCAACAAACCCAAACCGGCGGTCGCGTGAAGCGTCTGCTGGCCCAAGCCGGCCGGACCCTGCTTCTGACCTATGGGGACGGTGTCTGCGACATCGACATCGATAAACTGGTAAGTTTCCACCGCCAGCACGGCAAGCTTGCCACCGTAACTGCCGTCCGGCCCCCTGCCCGATTTGGCGAGCTCAAGCTGAAGGATGGCTTTGTCACCGCTTTTGATGAGAAACCCCAGATAGGCGAGGGCTGGATCAACGGGGGATTTTTCGTGCTCGAACCGGAGGTCGCTGATTACATCGAAGGGGATCCCACGGTCTTCGAGCGCGAGCCCTTGGAACGCCTCGCCTCCGAGGGCCAACTGGCGGTGTACGAGCACCACGGATTCTGGCAGTGCATGGACACACTGCGTGATGTCCGGCAGCTCGAGGACATGTGGCAGCGTGGGAGTGCGCCTTGGCGGATGCAACCCAAATGAACCTATCCTTCTGGAAGGGCCGATCTGTTTTCATCACAGGCCACACGGGCTTCAAGGGTGCCTGGCTTTGCCTTTGGTTGCGCCATCTAGGGGCCAGGGTGACTGGATATGCGCTGGAGCCACCCACGGATCCAAGCCTGTTCGACCTGGCCACGGCGGGAAACGAGATGTCCGATCTCCGTGGAGACGTCAGAGATGCGGAGGCACTGGAATCGTCCATCCAAAATGCAGCCCCTGAAATCATCCTCCACCTCGCGGCGCAATCCTTGGTGCGCCTTTCTTATGAGAATCCCGTCGAAACCTTTGCCACGAACATCATGGGGAGTGTGAATCTGCTCGAGGCAGTGAGACGCGCTCCCAGCGTGCTGGCAGCCCTCGTCGTCACCAGCGACAAATGCTATGAAAACCACGGATGGGCCCGGGGATACCGTGAGGGCGACGCAATGGGAGGCTTTGATCCCTATTCCAGCAGCAAAGGCTGCGCGGAGTTGGTCACTGCGGCCTATCGGCGATCTTTTTTCGAGGGGAGGGCGGGCAGAGCCGCTGGCATCGCGACTGCCCGCGCTGGAAATGTGATCGGCGGGGGCGATTGGGCGAAAGACCGCTTGCTGCCCGATCTTCTGAAGTCCTTCGCCGAAGGCCGCCCCGCCGTGATCCGGAATCCCTTAGCGACGCGTCCGTGGCAGCATGTGCTTGAGCCGCTCCGAGGCTATCTAATGCTGGCCGAGAGGCTTTGGAATGGAGATGACACCATACCGGGCGGATGGAACTTCGGACCCCATGGAACGGATGTAAAACCGGTATCCTGGATCGCAGATGCGGCCGCGAAGCATTGGGGCGGGAATGCCTCCTGGGAAAGGGACTCCGAATGCCATCCGCATGAAGCCCATTCTTTGCAGCTGGACATCGCGAAAGCCGAGAGCCAACTCGGCTGGCACCCGGTGCTCACTGTAGAAGAGGCGGTGGCCTGGACGGTTCGCTGGTACCGTGGGCTGCTGGATGGGCAATCGGCTAGGGCCCTGGCTTTGCGCGACATCTGCGAATATGGAGACCTGCTCGCCACCCGGAATGGATGAAGGATGAACATGCTACATTGCAGGTCTTGCGATGCCGAACTCCACCAGCGCTTTGTGGACTTGGGCTCCTCCCCGTTATCAAACCGGTACCTCAGCCCCGAGGAATTGCAAGGGATGGAGCCGACTTATCCCCTGACGGTTTATGTCTGCACCCACTGCTGGCTCGTGCAGCTGCCAGCGGTCGTGACACCCGAACAATTATTCTCGGACTATCCCTATTTCTCCTCCTACTCGGATTCCTGGTTGAAGCATTGCGAGGACTATGTCGACTCAATTTCTAGGCGGCTGGGATTGACCTCTGCCCACCATGTGGTAGAAATCGCCAGCAATGATGGCTATCTCCTCCAGTATTTCGCTAAGCGGGGCATTCCGGTCCACGGGGTCGAACCCGCGGCCAATATCGCGGCTGAAGCCGAGGCCAAGGGGATACCCACGCTGGTGCGCTTCTTCGGAAGCCGCACGGCCGAAGACATGGCCGCGGCCGGCCTGAAGGCAGATTTACTGCTAGGAAACAATGTGCTGGCCCACGTGCCGGACTTGAACGATTTCATCGCGGGGATGAAGTTCCTCCTGAATCCGGATGGCGTGATTACGATGGAGTTTCCCCACCTCCAGCACTTAATGGAGTTGAACCAGTTCGACACGATCTACCATGAGCATTTCTCTTACTTCTCATTTCTTGCGGTGGAGAAGGCATTCCTCCGTCATGGAATCGTGCTTTTCGATGTGGAGGAATTAGCCGAGCACGGCGGCTCCATACGAATCTACGGAAGGCACCAGGCTGACGCATCGAAACCAGTTGGCGCTCGGGTCGAAAATCTCCGGAGCCGGGAGACCGCGGCAGGCCTCGACCACGTCGAGGCCTTTAAAAATTTCACCCGGCAGGTTGAAGAAACCAAGCGGGACCTGCTCTCCTTCCTCATCGGCTCAAAACGCGAAGGCAAATCCATCGTTGGGTACGGCGCGCCTGCGAAGGGCAACACGCTGCTGAACTATTGCGGCATCCGCACGGATTTCCTGGATTACACCGTCGACAGAAGCAAGCATAAGCAAGGCCGCTACCTTCCGGGCTCCCGGATCCCCATCTTCGCGCCGGAACGGATTCAAGCAACAAAACCGGATTACGTGCTGATCCTGCCTTGGAATCTTCGGGATGAAATCATGGACCAGATGGCCCATATCCGGGAATGGGGGGGCCGATTTGTCATTCCCATTCCCCGCGTGGAGATTCTTCTGTGAAGTTCATTCCGTCGGTGATGGAAGGAGCCTTCCGCATTGAAATGGATCGCCTGGAGGACGACCGTGGCTTTTTCGCCCGGAGTTGGTGCCGCCGCGAGGCCGAAGCTCATGGTCTGATCACTCGCATCGCCCAATGCAATGTCTCCTTCAACCGGCAACGGGGCACTTTACGGGGAATGCACTTCCAGATCGAGCCACATCCAGAGGCCAAGCTCGTCCGATGCACGTGCGGCGCAGTGTTCGACGTGATCATCGACCTCCGACCCGGTTCGCGGACCTTCAAGAAATGGGAAGCCTTTGAACTCACCCAAGAAAATCGAATCGCGATTTATGTCCCAAAAGGATTCGCCCATGGTTTCCAGACCTTGAGCGACGATACCGAGCTCCATTACCAGATGTCCGAGTTTTACCACCCGGATTGCGCCAGGGGAATCCGCTGGGACGATCCAGCCTTTGGCATCCTTTGGCCAGTGGCAGATCCGATCATTTCCCCGAAGGATGCTGCCTACCCGGACTTCCTGGGATGAAAGTCCTGGTCACTGGAGCCAACGGTTTCATCGGCTCCCACGTGTGCCGGGAATTGCTGGCCCGCGGGCATGAAGTCAGTGCGGTGGTTCGCCCGGGGGCCAAGCCGCACAAACTTCCCCCCAATTCCGAGCTGCTCCACTTGGCGGAATGGGATGTATTCCAAGCTTCGGAAGCAGATCTCCTATCAAACTGTGATGGCTTTGATTCCTGCATTCATTGCGCATGGTACGTGGTGCCCGGACAATACCTCACTGCGACACAGAATGAGGGCTGCCGTTTGGGAAGCCTCCGTTTGATTTCTGCTTTGCTCTCCCAAGGGTGTCGCCACATCACTGGAGTTGGGACCTGTTTCGAGTACTTGCAGAGGGATGGGCCCTTGGATGAGACTGCTCCAATCCAGCCGCTGACCCCTTATGCGAGCGCGAAACTTGCCACCTTCATCGAAAGCGGGGCCCTGGTCGAAGCTTCGAACGCGTCCCTTGCCTGGGCACGCTTGTTTTACTTATATGGCCCCTGGGAAGATCCCCGGCGGCTGGTGCCCGATGTCACGTTGAGGCTGCTGCGCGGGGAGCGCGCCGCAACCACGTCAGGCCTGCAGACGAGGGACTTTCTTCATGTCGAGGATGTGGCGGCAGCCCTGATTGATGTCTCTCTCGCGGGTGTGCGTGGGCCTGTGAATATCGGTTCGGGGATTCCTGTCCGTGTTCGTGAACTGGTACAGGTCATTGGTGAGATCACCAAGCGGGCCGACCTCATCGATATCGGCGCGCGCGCCGAGAATGCGGTGGATCCACCGTATGTCTGTGCCAACAACCATCGTCTGCGCGAGTTGTCGGGTTGGCAACCGCGCTACGACTTGCGATCCGGCCTGGAACAAACCATCTCATGGTGGAAGGACCGCTCATGAACTTCAGCTGTCTGGTGTGCGGAGGTCCGGTTTATGAACCCTGGCTCGATAAATGCCGGGACTACTTCCTTGGCAACTCGGGCTTTGCTACCTACGTCAGATGCTCTGAGTGCGGCCTTGTGCAGCAGCATCCACTCCCGCCGGATCTCGCCGCACTCTACGAGCAGTACCCCATCCACGCAAAAAAATCCCGCCTTCACGAATGGCTGCGCCGCCGCATTCTTCGCAACGTCTATTACGACGCGTCGCAGCTTCCGCCGCGGGCATCGATCCTGGATTTTGGTTGCGGCGACGGCTGGTATCTGGACAGCCTTCATAACCTCGATCTCCGGCGGGTCGGCTATGAATTCGATTTGGACCACGCCCGCCAACTTTCCCAAAATCTAGGAGTCCCGGTCTGGAGCGAGTTGAATGCCCTCAAAACCATTGGGGAGGCGTCCTTCGACATCGTGACCCTGCATTACGTGATGGAACATCTAGCCGACCCCTCAGCATGTCTGCGGAACATACGAAGCCTTTTGGTTCCAAATGGGTTGGTATACCTACTCCTGCCAAACATCCATTCTTGGGAGGCGCGACTCTTCGGTCGCCGCTGGCATGGGCTCGACCCGCCACGGCACCTGTCCTTCCCGGATCGGGAGGTCATCGAACGCATGGCCCGGGCTGAGGGCTACGAACTGGTTTCGACGAAAAATATCGCCTTCCCGAACACGGCGGCTGCAAGCATGGCCGTGGCCTTCTTTGGCCGTTTCAAACATTTCGCCTTCCTGGCCTTCTATCCCCTCGGTATGTTGCTCTCCAAACTATTCCCGAGCGGGTCTACGGCTTATCTGCTCAGGAAATCCTGAGGCTAGCCAGGGTTCCGTTCTCTTCCCACCCACGCAAGCACATTCCGGAAACCGAGTTCCGCCGAGGCAAAGGCCACGGCAGACAACACGCCGATCACGATGAAATAACACCCCTGGGCTGCCAGGCTGAATGCCAGGGCCTCCGCAGGTGTCGGTCCAAACGAACGCAGCGCCAATAGGCTTGCCACTTGGTGGGACCCCAGAGCCCCGGGCCCCACCGGCAGGGCAAAGGCCAGAAGGATGAAAACAGTGGTGCGCAAGGTGGCAGCGAAAGGCAGTGCGCCACCAAAAGGGAAGGCTGCGAGCGTCAGATGGACGCTTAGGAAATCCATGGCGATGGCGCCCGACTGCAAGGCAGCCAGGGAAACAAGCAGGCGCGGCTTTCTGAACTGAGCCACCAGATCGTGGACGTGATCGTATCGTGCCAACCAGGGGCTGAAAAAGGTGAACCGCTTCACGATCCAACGACGGATCACCCCCCCACCCAATGCAATCACCAATAAGGTGGCCACAAGCAGGAAGGTGACGGTTTCAAGTGCCAATAGAGGGGCAGATCGAAGGGTAAAGTTTGCTGCCGGACCGAGTGCTCCAAGGATCAGCGCTAGAAGAACGGACAAATCAAAGAGGCGGTCCAGCGCAACCGCTGCGGTGCCCCGTATGGGGGGCACACCTGCATGGGCGCGGAGAGCGGCTACCTTGACCACTTCCCCACCTCCGAAGGGAAGCAAGGCTCCACCCAGGGCACCCAGGGCCACGCAGCGCCAAGTCCGAAGAAATCCCCCGGGGAAAGCCAGCAGCACATGCAATCGCAAGGCACGAAGGGTGACTCCCGTGAGGCTCGCGAACACAGCGAAGGCAAGCCATCCCAGGCTTGCAAGTTTCAACGTCGCTGCGGTTCCCTGCCAGGGAATTCGCCTCGCGACGAGCCCAAGAACCGTTGCCCCAAATATCACAGCGAACAACGGCTGGAATCGCCGATACCACGCGAGGGTCGGCGACCTTCCACCCGCTTCCATCATTGGGCTCCCGGAACGTCAAACAACCTCGCGGCAGTTGGAACTGTGAGGGCGTTCCGGCAGCCTGTTCCGACTCCAATCAGGCCGCTGACAGAAACTCGAACCCAACCACTTAACTGGCGGGAATCGGAATTCAAGTTGATTAGGTGGAAACCCATTGCTAGTACCAGTTCACGAAGAGACGCTGGTGGTCTCCGCGTCCCAATTCTGGGATTTCATCACACTTCGGGCCCACCCAAATGAAGGCTGGGCGCATGTCCACGGGGCAGCTTAGCTCATGTTGGCCGAGACCAAATTCAATGGGGCGGCCAACGACTGCGCGGCCATCACATAGCCCGACTTCTAGCGGGGAGGTACGCCCATTGCGCTGACCAAGCAATTGGTAGCGCCCCGGATGCACCACCGTGAACGTGCCACCACCGAAAGGGAGGGCTTGCCCAAGCACCCAGAAATCATCGGCAAGCGGGATGTATCGACTTTGAATGAAAGTCCAGTCTTCTTTCCGAAGCCAGTCCGTACGGTAACTTGGAATAAGCACCGCGGGCGGGTTCGCCGAGAGCACCCCCTGAATGCCCGGATCATTCTCCTTCAGGAAGGATTGAATATTGAGACTATGCAAGTACCAATGAAAATTAATACTTGGCCGAGTAGGCACCATGCCGATGGCGTCGTAGACGGCATCGTGCGCCGGGTCCGTGAGCGTTTCCGCGGTATGCATCAGTTGCTCTTGGCGTTCGTTGCTCCAGTTCACATGCCGCCAAGTCGCAGAGACAAATGGAACGCCGTGGGTGAAGCACAAGAGTCCCCCAGCGAGGGCCACCAAAGCCGGCTGGCCCGATAATCCTTCGATTGCGGAATCAAGAAAACGGAACCCCAGCAGAAAGGCGAAGGGAACGAGGTTGACCAGGTTGTATGGAAAAGGCGTGGGATTGATGAAGAAGATGATCAGCATGGCCAGGAAGAGCATCGCCTCAGGACCCGTTCCCTCCCAGGAAAGCGATTTGATGCCTCGCAGGCGGAGATCCCGTCCAACACTCCAAATTGCGGCTGCTGTGATGGCTAACAGCAATGGTGTCTGCACCAAAGTACGTCCAAGCGCCATTTCTGCGCCAAAACGCGCACCTCCCCCCGAGGCATCCACCCCCCCTTGGAGTCCAGCGAGGTAAACGGGCCACAACCCGAAATGCGCATAAACCAAGCGACAAAGAATCAGGGCTATCACGGCCCCAGTAACCCAAATGGCTGCCAGTTTTACTTTGTTCAACTGATGCAAGGGGGGCGGGAATAGAAGGAAGACCACTGATATAGGAAGCACGTATACGAAGGCTTTGAACGCAACAAACTGGAGAATCACCGCAAGAAAACCGAGCAGAAAATACGACGGGCGGCCCATTGGCCGCACGCGCCCTAGCAACCAAATGAGAAGCAACCCAGTCAGGAGCAGGTTGTCATGCCGGATTTCAAATCCGTAATCCCAGAGCGGTGCTAAGGTAGCCGCACCAAGCAAGACGCTTAGACCCTTAACGGATCGTAATATTGTGCCGGTATTGAGCATGATCAATACAAGATTTATCCAAAAAATCACAAGAAATATCACTCGGTTCCATAGGAAAAGATCTGAGGCATTCTGGATAGATCTGGCAAGCCAAGCCAAAGGGCCAACCAACCACAAGGGAGCATTTGTGAAATAAAAAGCGGTCTGCCCGGTGCCAATAATTCGGGCCATGAAGACGTTCTGAGCTTCATCCACCTGATAAATCCGGTTTAAGGCAAGGAATATTGAAAACAGGCAAAGAAGAGCAAGAGCGCCCACCATCACCCAGAAAAAGGCTGATCGCTTCGTCATGGGGCTCCTTGGTATCCATCATCGCGTTCTGGGCCGCAGGATGGAAGATGAACATGCTGCCGTGATTGAAAATGATCAATCTGATACCACTTAACAACTCTTCAATTAACACTGCCACTTGGACCGACCTTCTGCGTCACACCACTGCCACGATGTGTCTCGAATTTTCCTTGAATAAATGTATCAATGGATTCTGGACTTGAAGTCTTCCCCAGAAAAGTGCACCATTCTCCCCAACCTACTCCCGCTGATGAGACTGGCATCACTCTTGATAACCTGTCTCTTGGCCCACATCCCCAAGGAGGACTTGCCATGAAGAAGCAATCCGGTTTTACCCTCATCGAGCTGCTGCTCGTGCTGGCCATCATCGGCATCATCAGCGCCATCGCCATCCCGGCGCTGCTCAGCCAGCGCGCCCGCGCCCGTGACAAGGCCGCCCTGGAGAACATGACCGGCCGCATCGGCGATTTGGCTGGCCAGTGGGACAAGGGCAAGGAGGCAGGCCTAGCCTCGGCCGCCATCGTCACCAACATGCAGACTTATCTTGCAAATACCGCAGCCAAGGATAAGAACCCATGGGACGGCGCGGCCAATGCCTTCCGCGCTTCTGACCCGGTCTCCGGTGGTACTGCCTCGACGGCCTCTGGATTTGCAACCACCACCATGGCTCCGATGGCCACGGTCAAGGGCGAGTCAAGATTTGGTGTACAAACGCCGGGCGGCAATGGTTATGGTTTCATCGGTGGCGCCGTGCTGCTGAACGCCAGCTCCACCTCGGACACCACACCCAAAGTCCGCACCAAGGTTGCGGCTATCGAGTAGTCGGAGCTGCCTGATCGTTCGCTACGTTTGAGGAGGGAGGCGACTCCCTCCTTATTTTTTGGGGACGCGGCCATGCATCTGTTGAGCAGCAGCAGCTTTGTGATTCTGGAGAGCTTGGCATCACAATTGATGCCTGAACCTGAGCCCATTCCATGAGATCTCCTGAGGAGGGTTTACCATGCGGAAGCAATCCGGTTTTACCCTTATCGAGCTCCTGCTGGTGCTTGCCATCATCGGGATCATCAGCGCCATAGCCATTCCGGCGATGCTCTTCCAGCGCGCCCGGGCCCGGGACAAGGCGGCCCTGCAGAACATGACGGGCCGTATCGGCGACTTGGTCGGCCAATGGGATAAGGGCAAGGAAAGAGGCCTGGCCTCCGCGGCCATCGTTGCATCCATGCAGGCCTACTTCTCGACCACTTCGGACAAGGATAAGAACCCCTGGGATGGTGCCCAAAATGCATTCCGAGCCGCGGACCCTGTGTCCGGAGGCGCAGCCACCAGCGCATCGGCTTTTGCCAACGTTGTCGCTGCCCTCGCGACCGTCAAGGGCGAGTCGCGATTTGGCGTCCAACCGCCAAGGGGCAATGGCTTAGGCTTCATCGGTGGGGCGGTGCTCCTGAATGCCAGCTCTCTCTCGGACACCACACCTAAGGTCCGGACCAAGGTCGCGGCCATCGAGTAATCTGAGTAGTCTGATCACTCACCACGATGGTGGAGGGCGAGTCCCTCCTTTTTTTTGGATGACCTTTGCCAACCACCGCCCCGTTGACAACTCGACAATTGCTGCTGCGCTGGCTGGGCCCCGTCCTGGGGGGCATGGCTCTCTTCCTGCTTCTCCTAGGTTTAAGCGTCCTATCTACTAGGATGGGCGTGGTCAATGAGTTGATGATGAAAGGATTGAAAAACACTGTCATCCAGCGCTTCTTCTGGAAGGCGGCCCTCACCGAGATCCTCCCCATTTATGTTAGTACGGGGTTCTTATTGAGCCTGGTGGGCCTTCTGCTGGCCAAGTCGCCGCTCTTCCGGTTTGGGGATTGGGAGCGGTGGTCCCTGAGCCACGGATTCTGGATCAGTCTGGGATTCGGGCTGGCCACCCATGCCTGGTTATGGTGGGAAGTCCCCACCACTTTGTGGGTGCTGCCTGGAATCAACCTCCTGCCGCTGGGCCTCGGGCTTTTGTTAGCGGCGTTCCTGGCTTGTGCTTGTTTTTGGAAGGGGCTTACTTTCTCAACGGCCGCTTGGTGGCGAAAGACGATGACCGTGGGGATTTGGGCTGCTAGCGCGTGGGCCTTGCTCCTTGTGCCCAGGTACCTAGCCCAGACCGGTCTCTCCTCCGGGCCCGTGGGACACCCCGCCCGGGTGGTCATGCTGAGCATTGATGGCCTGCGGCAGGACACAGCCTTCCAGGTGGGGCTGCAGGATTTCCGGGGGTTCCAGGTGCAGAACGGGTACAGTGCCATCCCTGCCACACGAATCCAGTGGAGCATCCTTTGGGGCGGAGATCCTGGACATTATTCCGTGGGAAACCTGCTGCCCGCCCAGGATGAATTTGTGGGTGATTATCCATTTACAATTGTAGAGACTGCCAAGGCGCGGGGACTCAAATCGCGGTTCTACATTGACGACGGGGGCACCATCGCCCTGGCGGACAGGGCTCAGGCCTTTGACCAAGCCCTAACTCCAGCGCGGGGGTGGGAAAACTTCCTGAACTCCAATGCAGAGGTACATTTCCCTCTATTCGCCGTTTGGCTGGATGCCCTGCGGGTGTTCCCTTGCACAACGCCCTGGACGCCTCCTGATTTGGGTTTGAGGACAGCGCTAAGCCTGGGTCGCGGCGCAGACTGGGTAATGTATCATTCCTGTCTCGCTCACCAGCCTATCTATTTGACCAGAAAAGAATTAAAAACCATTCCGAAATGGTGGTCCCTGCCAGCCCGAAACCTGTCACCCCACTGGTCCTATCCAAGCCCCAGGGACATCAAATCCTGGAGACCGGAGTACAGCCCTTTTCTTGCCTATCAAATCAGGATCCATTCCATGCTTGCTGCTTGGCAGAAGATCTGGAATACGCTCCCTGGAGATCGAGACTACGGCGATGCTTTCCGGGTCATGTTCACCGACCATGGCGAGCGCTTCTATCACTGGATGGAGGAACCCAATATCCAATTGGGAGGTCTCCATGGATACAACCTGGATCCCTGGGAGGTCCGGATTCCTTTGGTGTTTGACGGGCCTGGAATCCAACCCGGCCATGACAGGGAACATGCCCTCAGCCTTTTGGAAGTTCGGGACATGGTTGCCCGCCGGTTGCTATATCAAGAAGCCCCGAACATCGAGGCGATGCTGGCCAAGGATTACGCCCCTCTACGGATGCATGCCATAGGACCGGACATGTTCAAGGCGGAGGACGTTGAGTATCGCCAACTAACCCTTGAAGAAATCGGCCGAACGGCGGCGATTTTCCCCGAGGGCGTCTGGATGGTGAAATACGACAGCAGTGAGAAGACCCGAGAAGGTGATCTGACCGTGGCAGAAGCCAGGGGGCGCTTGCTGAAGGTTTGGCGTCCACTCAAGAAGGGGGGCGCACGGCGCGTGGATTATGACGGTTATCAAATGACAGGTTACGAGGATGTGGATGAGGCCAGCTTCCAGGAGGCCAGGGCCCGCATCTTCAAGGCCTTCAAAAAACCCTGGACCGCAGCGCTCCCGGCCCACACGCCTGCGGCCGATGAGAAGACGGCTCAGCGCTAGGACATCTGCAAGGGCGCTATTTCAACTGGTAGGGCGTCAATCCCACCGCGCCCGTCCCATCCAATTGCTGGCCGGCCTGATTGGTCTGGATCACGATGGCGTTGCCCTGGTTGGGGTCCGTGACGTTCAAGAGGTAGGCGGTCCCGCCGTTCGAGACGACCACCTGGTAATTCATCTTGCTGGCGCCCTTGGCCACGAAGGCCGGGGCGGGACTGGTGCTGGCGGTTGGAGCTGCACCAGATGCGGTCCAGTTGAAGGTCGCGGAGGCTGAGTAGATCCCCATTTCCGCCTTGCGCGTCTCCAATGCCATGCGAAGTGATTCGGCGTTGGTCTTGGCATCACCGATGATCCGGGCCCGGCGCCGTTGGCCCAGGAAGGTTGGAATGGCGATGGCGGAGATGATCCCGATGATCGCCAGGACCAGCAGCAGTTCAACGAGGCTGAAACCCTGTTGGGTCGGGGATGGCTTGGCGTTCACTCTCATCAATCTCATCATTCGCCTCCATGGCGGCAGTGACCTATAGACAGATCCGGTATTGCAAAAATGATGCGGGTCCTCGACCCACCCAGCCGTCAATTCTCAATCATCAATCCTTCCCGACCACGTTGGCGAGCTGGAAGATGGGCATGTACATGGCCACCACGATGAATCCAATGATGCCGCCCAGCATGGCGATCATGATGGGCTCCATGAGGCTGGTCATGCCTGCCACCGCATTGTCCACCTCGTCCTCGTAAAAATCAGCGACCTTGGAGAGCATCGCATCCAAGGCGCCGGTGGCCTCGCCGACGCCCACCATCTGGACGACCATGGGTGGGAAAATCTTGGTTTCAGCCAGCGGCGTCGCGATGTTGCGGCCCTGCTCGACGGCTTCCTTGGCTTTAAGGATCCCGTTTTGGACCACCTGATTGCCGGATGTGCGGGCGGTGATATCCATGCCCTCAAGAATGGGAACCCCAGAGCTGATCAAGGTCCCCAGCGTCCGGCAGAAGCGTGCGACGGCGACCTTCAGGAGAATGTCTCCGAGCACGGGAATCTTCAGGATCAACCCATCAATTTGCAGCTTGCCATTGACGGTCTTGTAGTATTGCTTGGTGCCGAAGTAGATCAGCACCAGGAAGGCGATCACTATGTAAGAATATCGGACCAAGACATTGGACATGGCGATGCAGATTCGGGTTGGCAAGGGCAGAGAAGACCCCAGGCCTTCGTACATGGCGCTGAACACCGGGATGACCTTGACCATGATGATCACCACCACGATGAGGGCAATGCTGATGACCGCGATGGGATAAATCATGGCGCTCTTGACTTTGGACGCCAGTTTGACGGCTTTTTCAATATAGCCGGAGAGGCGTTGCAGGATCACGTCCAGAATGCCGCCGGTTTCGCCGGCGCCCACCATGTTCACGTAGAGGTCGTTGAAGGCCTTGGGGTGTTTGGAAAGCGCGGTTTGCAGCGTCGCGCCCTGTTCAACATCCGTGCGCACGGCGGCGATGATTTTCTGGAAGCCTTTGTCTTCCTGCTGGGCGCCCAGGATTTCCAGACATTGGACCAGGGGCAGGCCCGCGTCAATCATCACGCTGAATTGGCGCGTGAAGATCGCCAGGTCTTTGGGTTTGACCTTGCCGAAACTCTTGGTACCCGCGGATTGCTGGGCCTTGATGGAAATGATCTGGATGCCATTGCGCTTCAAGGTCACCGAGGCCGCATCCTTGGAGTCGGACACGATGAGACCCTCTTGGACCTCGCCCAATCTGTTCTTGCCTTTCCATGCGAATGCAGGCATCGGGAACCTCGTTTATGGGTGGCTGGACATTGCTTGGATCAGCATAGGGTGAAGCATTGATATTGGGAAGGGTTGGGCAAAAAACACCGAGCGACCATCCAGATCCGGCTAGGTATATTTGATGTTGGGGTTCCTGCCGCCCAGCAGTCCACCAAGCCCCCCTGACTTGGGTGGCGGAGCCTGGGGCGCCATGTTGACCGTTCCGACGCCGCGGTTGATCAGCTCGCGCAATTCATCGTGGTTGCTGGAAAATTCGGTGGCCACTTCCTGGGCAATCTCGCCCTTGAGCACGAGCTCCGCCAGGCTCTGGTTGAACGTCTGCATCCCGAACTTGATCTGGCCCGTCTGCATGGAGCTGTAGATCTGGTGGACCTTGTCCTCCCGGATGAGGTTTCGGATGGCGGAGTTGGGAATCATCACCTCCAGGGCCAGGGCCCGGCCTTTCCCGCTGGCTTTGGGAATGAGGCTCTGGCAGACCACCCCTTCGAGCACCAGGGAGAGCTGGGCCCGCACTTGGCTCTGCTGATGGCTGGGGAACACGTCAATGATGCGGTTGATGGTCTGCGTGGCCGAATTCGTGTGCAGCGTTCCAAACGTCAAGTGGCCCGTCTCCGCGATGGTGAGGGCCGATTCGATGGTCTCCAGATCGCGCATCTCGCCCACCAGCACCACATCAGGGTCCTGGCGGAGGGCCGAACGCAGCGCCTTCTTGAAACTGTGGGTGTCCGCGTGGATTTCCCGCTGATTCACCAGGCTGCGCTTGTGCTTGTGCACATACTCCACGGGGTCCTCGATGGTGAGGATGTGCAAGGGCTCGTCAGTGTTGATCTTGTCCACCATGGCCGCCAGGGTGGTGGATTTGCCTGATCCGGTCACGCCCGTCACCAGCACGAGGCCCCGGGGCTTGTCGCACAAACTTTGAATGGCTGGAGGAAGGCCCAATTGCTCGAAGGTGCGGATGTTCTCGGGAATGGTGCGGAAGACTCCCGCGGTGGCGCCCCGCTGGTTGAACACGTTGGCGCGGAACCGGGCGATGCCCTGGAGGCCGAAGGAGAAATCCACTTCCAGGTCCTCTTCAAGCCGATGCTTCTGCTGGTCGGTCATCACGCCGTAGCAGAGCCAGCGGGTCTGGGTCGCATCCAGGGGCGGCAGTTTCAGCGGCACCATGCGCCCGTCAATGCGGATCTGGGGCGCGGATTCCGTCGTGACGTGAAGGTCGGTGCCGCCATACTCGACCATGGTCTTGAGAAGCTGCTGGAGGGGAACAACGTAATTGGCATCGGCCATTTCAGTCCTCGCATCTGAACGAACGGGATTGCGGTTAGACGACGGTTTCGCGGACGATTTCCTCGATGGTGGTGACCCCATCCAAAACCTTGCGGCATCCGCTGCGCCGCAAAGTGATCATGCCCTCCTTGATGGCCTGTTCCCGGAGCTCGATGGCGGAAGCCCCGGTCAGCACCATGTCCTTCAGCGTCTCGGACATTTCAAGTACTTCATAGAGGCCCACGCGGCCCTTGTAGCCCTTCTTGTGGCAGATGTCGCAGCCCTGCCCATGCATGATTTTCAAACGGCCGATTTCTTCATCCGTGAAACCGACCTTTCGCAGCGCATCCGCCGGGGGCACCGTCGGGTCCACGGCTTTGCAGTTGGAACAGATGCGCCGCACCAGGCGCTGCGCGCAGATGACATTCACGGACGTGGCCACCAGGAACGGCTCCACACCCATGTTCATCAGGCGGCTGATGGTGCTGGCCGCATCGTTGGTGTGCAGCGTGGAAAGCACCAGATGCCCGGTGAGGCTGGCCTTGATGGAGATTTCCGCCGTTTCGAAATCGCGGATCTCGCCCACCAGGATGATATTGGGGTCCTGGCGGAGGAAGGAGCGCAGGGCCGCCGCGAAATTGAGGCCGATCTGCTCCTTCATCTGCACCTGGTTGATGCCGGCGAAATTGAATTCCACCGGATCTTCGGCCGTCATGATGTTCACGTGCGGCTCGTTCAGTTTCGAGATGGAGGAGTACAGCGTGTTGGTCTTGCCTGAGCCCGTGGGGCCCGTCACCAGCACCATCCCGTAGGGCTTGTCAATCTGGCGGTTCCACACTTCCAGACTCTCGGGCTCGAAGCCCAGCTTGGTGAGATCCAGCATGAGTGAATCGTTGTCCAGCAGCCGCATGACGATCTTCTCGCCGAACAGGCAGGGAAGAATGGAGACGCGGTAATCAATGGTCTTCTGGCGGCCCTGGAGATTGACCCTCAATTTGATGCGGCCGTCCTGGGGCAGGCGCTTCTCGGCGATATTGAGCTTGGCCAGGATCTTGATGCGCGAGGTGAGGGGATCCTTCAGCTTGAGATTCGGCCGCATGACTTCCATGAGCAGGCCGTCAATGCGGAAGCGGATGCGATAGCTTTTCTCATAGGGCTCGATGTGGATGTCAGAGGCTCCCTTGCGGATGGCGTCAATGAGCACCATGTTCGCGAGGCGCACCACGGGCGCGTCTTCGCTCTGCTTGCTGAGGGCGGCGACATTGATGTTGTCCCCCTCGTCGTCGTCCAAGGTGTCGTATTGGGTGTCGGTATCCATGTCCTCTTCAAAGGACTTCAGATCCAGGGCCTCGTCCGGCGCCTCGTCAAAATTGAAGGGCTGGGCGGCGGCCGGAGCCGCCGGGGCGGCCCCCCCACCCATGCCGCGGCTTGTGGTGGGGCTATCCTCGCGCAGCTTTAATCCGCTCGACCCCCCGTAATATCGCTCGATGGCCCTTGCCAGCCCGATCTCCGAGGACACGACGGGATCCACGTTGTAGCCAGTGTGGAAGCGCACATCATCCATGGCGAAGATGTCCGTGGGATCCGACATGGCCAGGGTAAGGACGTTCCCGGAGCGCTGCAGCGGCAGCACTTTGTGTTTATGGGCCAGTTCTGAGGGCACGAGGGCGATGACCGCGGAGTCAATGGCCGGCCATTGATCCAGGTCCGCCGCGGGCACGCCGTACTGCATGCCCAGGAAACTGACGATGTCCTGATCGGAGCAATAGCCCTGGCGGACCACGATGCTGCCGAGCTTTCCCCCGTCCCTGCGCTGGAAGCGGATGGCCTCTTCAAGTTGTTCGGTTGTGATGAGCTGGGCCTTGACCAGCATGTCGCCGAGCTTGGTAGCCACGAAACTCCTCCAGATGGGTTTGCCGAGTGTAGCACTGCTAGGATTTAACCGCGTAGTTTGGACCGCCCCGCTATCATTAGGGCCTGAAAGGGAATAAAGATGCCATTTGTTGGCCCCCAGCCGCGATGCACCCGCAAGGAAAGGCCCGCGGGGCGTATCGTGAATACGCACAAGGGCCTTGACGCCGCGGGGCGCGCGGATGGGCGCCAACCCTCCGGGCGAGGGCGGCGGGCGGCGCAAGGCTGCGTTGACCTCCCTCGTCGTATGGGCGATATGCCTTCGGTCGGTCGCCTTGCCTTGCTTGCCCGGCGCTCCTCGCAAATGGCATCCTTATTTCCTTTCAGGCCCTAAGCTCCATGTCCCAGGAAAAGACACCCAGCCAGCGCCTCCAGGAGGTCAAAGCCTTGATCCGGGAGAAGGGACTGTCCCGGCAGGATCTTGCTTTGCTGGATGATATTTTCCGCGCGGGCTCCGGGGACCTGTCTCCCTTGATTGAAGCCAGTCCCGCGGCGGGCTCAGCTGCCTCCAGGGAGCTACCAAACCTCGCCAAGTTAAGGCGCTCTTTCGGGCTTTTCCTTGTCTTCCTCAACCGATTTTCCGACAAGAATCTGGGGGAGATCCGGCCCGCCATGGGGCTCGTGCTGACCCACACCCTGGCAAGGCTGGCGCACCTGGCCGAAGCTGCCCACGAAGAATTGCTGATGGTGAATGAGGAGCCCGAATGGATCGCCCACTTGCTGGGCCTCTCGGCCTCCTTGCGCACCATGTCCACCTTCATGGGCGCGGACGGACAGCCTCAGCTGCGGGAGCATTGGGCGGCCTTCCTGTCGGAACGCAAAGACCAATTCAAGGAGCTGTTCGGGGTCCTGGGCACCGCCGATGCGGGTCCGGACCTGGTCAACCGCCTGAACGCCCAGATGAAGGTCCTGAACCGTTCCCTTCAAGATGAAGGGGGGAGGCCCACCGAGGCCCTCCGAAAATTGGCCGAAATCCTTGAGAGCGCAGTGCCCGCCAGCACCCGGGAGCGCATCGAACCCCTGCAGCTCGTGCAGCATGTCATCGCGAGCCTGCGCATGACGCTGCTGCGCCCTCTGGACCGGGGCTTCTATTGGCCCGCGCTTGAGCAGGTGCGCGGCAGCCTCCAGTGGCTCTGGAACCACCTGGGCTGGACCCTTCCACGGGTGGAGGAGGGCCTCCTGGAAAAATCGCTTCCCGCTGATGTCCGGAGACTGCTGAAGCAGATGAAGAAAGACCAGCCCGCCGCCTTCCTGGTGGTGGCCAGGGCCCTGGCCAGCCACCTGGCGCTATCGAGCCTGGTGGAATCCATGGAACCGGCCGCCAACGCCACGGTGTCGGAACGCTACGCCATGGTCCCCATCTACTACGTGATGGAAGCCGAGCTGAGCCGCCTCGCGGAGCGGGTCTATCACCCGCGGTCCGCAGAACTGCTGCCCAAGGGAAGCGAAGAGCAATTGCTGCTGGGTGCCTTCCTCCGCCAGGCGGTGCTGAGCCTTCTGCAGGACCAGAGCACCATTCGCGGACTGCTGCAGCAGGCCCTCGCCCAGAATGACGTGGACCAGCTGGCCCAGGTCCTGGATAACCTCAAGGCCCTGCTGTTGAACCACCAGCGCCAGCTCATGGGCGATCTCGTGGGGCTGTTCTCCGCGGAACTCCGCCAGCGGCTATTCCCGGATTCACCTTCCCTCACCGAGGAAGGCGACCGCCTGCGCCAGCGGCTGCACCGGCTCTGGGAATATGTGGACCCGATGCTGAATAAGCTGGAGCTGAGCCTCGAATTGAAGGACTGGCCCAGGCTCGCCCTGGCGCTTTCCCAAACCCAATTCCAGGTGGCCTCCTTCCGGCGCAGTCCAGAATTCCTGTTGATCCGCACGCCGGACCGCCATGAGTTCGAACGCATTTCCGCGGCCATGTACCGCAGCCTGGACGATCCCGAAAACATGGAGCGATCCCTGCAGGATGCGACCGAGTTGTGCAATGAAATGCTGCGTTTCCTGGAGCAGTTTCTCCTGCGCATCAACGCCCGGGTTCCGCTCATCCGCCATGATCTGACCATATCCAGGGAAGCCTTCAAGCTGTGCGAGGAGATTGACGCCAACCAAGGGGAAAGCCCTGACCGCACCCGTCTCGCCCACAAGCTCATCCAGACCACCAAGCGGCTTGGCGTCCGGGATCCCCAGGCCCTCGCCCTGCTGAAACGCTGGGTGCGCACGGAGCGCAGCGCCAAGGATTCCTCCACTGCATTGCGAATACTGGGTTCCCACCTCGAGCACCTTTCCATGCGCCTCGACGCTGCCCTGAACTGATATGAACGAGGGGGACCGCCCGGTCGCTTCGCTCCCTCTGCTCCCACCGAACAGATGCTCGCGCAGCTTCCCGCTCGCAAGCTCGCGGAGGTGGGAACCCTCCCCTCGTGCTCCCCACGTGGTGACCGGGCAAAGCCCGGCCAACACGTCTGGTGATCCATGACCTACATCCACTGGTTAGAAGTGCATCCCGCTTCAGGGACGGAGGAACTGAAAACAGCTCTGACCCAGTGGGGCTTTTCGCAAACCAGCAAGCTGGAGGGCGCGACCCTGGTGGTGGTGGCGGACAAGCCTGATCCCCGCTGGATCCCCGAAAAGGCCACGGCCGTGATGTGGTGGGTGAAGGATGGCACACCCGAACAGACCAGCGCGGCGCTTTCCCAGAGGGCCGGGTGGGTGGTGCGGCAATCGGCTCCCCTGAATGAAGTCCGGGATGCGCTGCTCTATCTGGAAGGGCGGATCATGGACACGGATGGATGGCTTCGCCAGTTGCTGCACTTGGCCACCCTCGATGAGCTTTTGAGACCCGTGCTGGTGCAGTGCCTCAGGCTCTCCGGAGCCAGCGCGGGCGCCATCTGGCTGAGAAAGGACGACTCCTATTACCAGCGCGCGGGGTCCGGATTCGCCGAAGCCCCCCTGAGCTTGGCGGAAGCGCGCCGACTGGTGGAAGCTGGCGAAGCCATCTCCATCTGCCCGCCCGAAAACATCGGCCTGCTCCGCTTGAGGAGCCCGGAAAAAGGCACCGGCGGAACATTGGATTGGCTGCGGGAGCTGGAGCCCCTCCTGCTGAATGCGTGGAACCTCGAGCACAGCCGGGAGCTCTCCTTCAAGGACGATCTCACCGTCGCCCAGAACCGCCGGTGCCTGGAGGCGGAACAGCCGGAAGTGATCCGGGACGCGTCGGCCAAATCGGAATCAGTTGCGCTGCTCTTCCTGGATGTGGACAACCTCAGGATGCTCAACAACCAATTCGGTCATCCCACCGGCAGCCGGGTTCTGGAAGCCGTGGCCCTGGAAGCCCGGCATCTCATCCGCGCCCAGGACCGGCTTTACCGCTACGGCGGCGACGAGTTCTGCATTCTCATGCGCAGCACCAACGCGAAAGGCGCGGCCATCCTTGGCGACCGGCTCATCGAGGCCCTGGCCGCGAGCAATCTGGAGGTGGGCGAGAACCGCGTGCCCATCTCGCTGAGCGTGGGCATCGCATCCTTTCCCTCCCATGCGGATGGCGCCGACGCCCTGATTGAGAAATCCGACAAGGCCTTGTTGAAGGCGAAACATCTCGGCAAGGGGCGGGTGGTCATTTTTGATGGGACGTAGGCAGTCCCAAGTCCCAAGTCCCAAGTCCCAAGTCCCAAGTCCCAAGTCCCAAGTCCCAAGTCCCAAGTCCCAAGTCCCAAAGGGAAGCATCGGCCCGCAGTGCCTTGAAAACCTAGAACCCAGAATATCAGGCCCTCTTTTTTTTAGATTTCTTGTGATGGCCACCGAAGACCTTCGCCAGCAGGCCTTCTTCGGTCACTGCGGCGGGACTTTCATCCCCGGTCTGCAGGGACTCCAATAGTTGCCGTGCCAGGACTTGCTGCTCATCGCTGAGTTTCTTGGGCACCGCTGCGCGGATATGCAGGTAAAGATCTCCCCGGCCGCTCCCGCGGGTGCGCGGCACGCCTGCATTCACCAGCTTCACCACCGTATCCGACGGTGTGCCTGGATCCAGCTTGATGTGATCTTCGCCATACAGGGTTTCAATCCTGAGTTTTCCCCCCAGGACCAGCAGGGGCCATGGCACTTCCTGCTTGGTGTGCAGATCAACGCCATCACGCTGGTAGCGGGGATCCTCCTGCACATCGCAAACAATGTAGAGATCGCCGCGGGGCCCGTTGCCGGTACCGGCTTCGCCCTGCCCCACCAGCCTGAGACGCATTCCCCGATCCACGCCCGCGGGCACCCGGAACGTTACGGTGCTTCGCTTTTGAATACGGCCCTGGCCTCGGCAGGTGCCGCATGGGCTCGGAATGATTTTACCCCGGCCTTCGCAGCGGGGACAGGGCATGGCCATCTGGAAGAAACCCTGGCGCATGGCCACTTGGCCCGTACCCCGGCACTGGGGGCAGGACTGCGGGTTTGTGCCTGGCGCGCACCCATTCCCGCCACAGGTTTCACAACTTTCCAGGCGGGGCACTTCGATCTGCTGGTTCTCCAATCCAAACACCGCATCCCGAAAGGGGATTCGGAGGGTGTATTGAAGATCCGATCCGGGTTCCCCCTGGCCTGCCCGGCGGCGTTGCCCGCCAAAAGCATCTCCGAAAAGGCCGCCTCCGAAAAAGCTCCCGAGAATGTCCTCGAAGCCTGCGAATTGCCTGGGATCGAACTGGAAGGACTGCCCCCCGCCGTTGCCGCCCAGTCCCGCATGGCCAAACTGATCATAGGTGCTGCGTTTCTCCTGATCCGAAAGGACGCCGTAGGCCTCCGCGGCTTCCTTGAATTTTTCTTCGGACGCCTTGTCCCCCGGATTCTGGTCCGGGTGGTGCTGCATGGCCAGCTTGCGGTAGGCCTTTTTTATCTCGTCCAGGGAGGCGGAGCGATCAAGGCCCAGCACCTCGTAGTAATCCCGTTTCATGCTCCCAGATTAACCCAGGCCGGGGGCCAAAGGGAACGCTGGGGCCCTTAGACCTCATGGGCGGGTCCCCCGACCATGAGGTGGGGGGTCAGGGGGGGGACGTAGTGAGCGAAGCGAGCAGGAAACCACGCATGCGTGGTTTCCCCTCGGATACATGTCAGGAGCCGGCGTTTCCGCCTTCGCCATCCAGCGCCGACATCATGGCCTCGCTGGCGGCGAGCACCGCGTCGGTGAGAAGTTTCTGGGCTTCCAGCAAGTCCCCTTCGCTGTTGCGCAAAAGCTCGACATCCTTCTCCGCCACGCCCGAACGCACCTTGTTCAGGACTTCCCGCACGAATTCTTGTTTTTCAACAGCCAGGTATTTGCCGCAATCAATGAAACTCTTGTCGCAAGAAAAGAGCAGGCCTTCGGCGGAAGCCAGGTATTTCAGCTCATCGCGCCGCTTGAGGTCATCTTCCGCGTTGCTGGTCCCCTCCCGGACCATGCGCTGGATTTCCAGCTCGGACAGCCCTGAGGTGGGGCGGATGCTCATGGTTTGTTCGAGATTCGTCATCAGGTCTTTGGCGCTGACCTTGACGATGCCGTTGGAATCGATGTTGAAGGCGACCTCGATCTGGGGCACGCCCTTGGGAAGCGGGGGCAGGTTGATGAGATCGAAGCGGCCCAGGCTCTTGTTGTGCTCCGACAATTCCCGCTCGCCCTGGAGCACATGCACTTCCACGCGGCTCTGGTTGTCCGTCACGGTAGTGAATGTGCGGGCGTCCTTGCAGGGAATCGTGGTGTTGCGCTGGATGATCTTCACGAATCCACCGCCCTGGGTCTCGATGCCGAGGGAAAGCGGCGTCACGTCCAGCAGCACCAGATCCTTCACTTCGCCGCGCATGACCGCGCCCTGGATGGATGCGCCCGTGGCCACCACTTCGTCAGGGTTGATGTTGCGGTTGGGCTCTTTTCCGAAGAAGTCATGCACCGCCCGCTGCACGAGGGGCATGCGGGTCTGGCCGCCCACCAATATGATTTCATCCACGTCTCTCGGTTTCTTCTGCGCGCTTCCCATCGCATCCTGGATGGGCTCGAGGGTGCGCTGCACCAAGTCCCGGACCATGTCCTCCAGCAAGTCTCGGGTCAGCGTGGCTTCCAGGTGCTGGGGTCCGCTGGGGCCCTGGGCGATGAAGGGAAGCCGGATCTCGACCTTGTCCAGGGTGCTGAGCTCGCACTTGGCCTTCTCGCTGGCCTCCTTGAGCCGCTGCAGGGCCATGCGGTCGCCGCTGAGATCAATGCCGGTCTTCTCTTTGAACTGCTCCGCCAGCCAGATCATGATGTTGTTGTCGAAGTCCTCTCCCCCAAGGAACGTATCGCCGCTGGTGGCCAGCACTTCAAAGACGCCATCATTCATTTCCATCAGCGTGAAATCGAAGGTGCCGCCGCCAAGGTCGTAGATGGCCAGCAGCTGGCTCTTGCCTTTTTTGTCGATGCCGTAGGCCAGCGCGGCAGCCGTGGGTTCGTTGATGATGCGGATGACATTGAGCCCCGCGATGCGGCCCGCGTCCTTGGTGGCCTGCCGCTGGGCGTCATCGAAGTAGGCGGGGACGGTGATCACCGCGTCGGTGACTTCTTCATGCAGGAAAGCCTCGGCGCTCTGCTTCAGGGATCGCAGGACGATGGCGCTGATCTCGGGCGGCGCATATTCCCGGTCTCCGATCTTCACCCACGCATCCCCGTTTTGGGCTTCCACCACGCTGAAAGGCAGGCGGGTCATGGCCTCCTGCACCCTGGGGGACCTGAACCGCTGGCCCACAAGCCGCTTCATGGCGAACAAGGTGCGCTGAGGATTGGTGACCGACTGACGTTTGGCGATATGACCGACGAGCGAGTCCCCCTTGTCCGTGAAGGCCACCACCGACGGCGTGGTGCGGCTGCCCTCGCGGTTGGGAATCACCTTGGCATCTCCGGATTCCATGACGCAGGCACAACTGTTGGTGGTGCCCAGGTCAATGCCTATCAGCTTTCCAGCCATGGACGATTCTCCGCTTGAGTTCGGCTCGAATATACTGGATCTGCCCGAAATATTCCAATGCCTTCTTAGTGATCGCTGGATTCCGCGCCCGGAGCGGTATCGGCGTCCGGATTGTGGTTCACCACCACCCGCGCGGGTCTCAACAGCTGGTCCCGCAGCATGTATCCCCGCTCATAGATCGCCGCGATGGAGCCGTCAGGAAGGTTGGGATTGGAGAGGGTCGTCAGGGCTTCGGAGTGCAGCGCGTCGAAAGGATCGCCCACTTCCAAAGTGACGGGTTCCGCCCCGATGCGGCGCAGAGCGTCCACGAATTGCTTGTGGATGAGTTCTACGCCAATCCGGAACGCCTCCATGTCCGGGTAGGACGCGCCTAGGCTGCGTTCGAAATTGTCCAGCACTGGAAGAATTTCCAGCAGGACTTTGCGGTCTCCCTGATTCAGTGCCACCTGGGTGTCCCTGGCCGAGCGGTCGCGGTAGTTCAGATATTCCGCCTTGAGCCGCTTGTAGTGGTCCAGCACATCCGCTTCGCGTTTTTCCAGTTCGCCCATCTGTGCCTGCAAACGCGCCAGCTGGCGTTCGTAGTCCTCGGCTGTGGCCGTGGCGGCGGGCATTTCGGGATCCAGCAGTATGGGCCCGGTCGCCGTGGAACCTTGGACATCCAATGCATCGCCATCGGCCATGAACTCCGGCGTGGCATTGGCCGCTTCATCCGCCAAGGCCTGCAGGTCAATGGCGTCCGCGTCATCGAGGTCCAATTCCACGGTGCTTCCCTCGACCAGATTGTCCAACTCGTCCTCATCACTTGAGTCGGGAGTGAGGTCGCGTGTGCGGAATTTATCAGGCGGCATGTTCGGATCGGGAACCATGGCCCCATTGTAGGCAAACTTTGCGCCGTAGTCCTAATCCTCACTTCAGAGAATTCAGCCGGGATTTTGCGATTGCATGACCTCGGCTGGCTTCAGGCTACGGGCTTCAGGCTCCAGGTTCGCATCAGCATTAGCACAATCCATTGCGAGGTGATGCTTTCCCTGAAGCCAGGGACCCGTCTCCGCCAACGAGCGGAGCGAGTGCGCGGGAGGACAGCGCGGGGCGCTGTGCAATAGACGGGAGCCTGAGGCCTGTAGCCAATTTCATCCTAGCGAAGGACGGAATCCAGGCTCAATCCAGGCTCTCCGCACGGCGCTGAACCGCCTGGGACCACCAGGCCAAACCGCCCAGAATCCGGCCGTAATCCATGCGCAATGGGGCCATGAGCGCGAAGGTCGCCCAGGTTTGGCCTCCAAGTGGAACACTGCGAACCATCGTGGCAAGAGGCATGGAATGCAAGAAGGGGTTCTCAGAGCCCAGCAGCAGCTTCACTTCCATGGCTGCCGATTGGCCAAAGGCATTCAGGAGCAGGGCCAGACGCTCGTGTTCCTCGAAAGCCGCCACCAGGGCGCGAAAACGGTCCAGATCCTCGAATTCGGGCAATTGCCCCATCTGGCCGACGCCCGTCACCACCACCGGATGGTCGCTAAGGAGAACGGGATCCGGCCAGCGGGAGGCGAGGTTGGAAAGCCGCTCCCACATGGCCTTGGCTTCCCCGGCACTTTCCTGCAATGCCGACAAAAGCGTCTGGCGCATCTCCGTAAGTGTGCAGCCCTTGAAATGCTCCGAGGCGAAATTGGCCATTTCCACCAGAGTGGCCCCATCAAAGCCCCAGGCATTTTCGATGATCTGGTGTTCCACTTCCCCCAGGCTGCCCACCCAGACGCCCACTAGGCGGTGGCGATCCAAGGGCACAAATTCCATGCGCACCAGGCGGGTAGAAGAAAGCCGCTGCGGCAAGGCGATGCACACCCCGCCCATCACCTCCGATAAGACACGGCTTGCGTGGCGGAGCCAAGCTTCTGGGTCCTGCTCGATGCCCTCCAACGTGGCCTGCAACTGGGCCCCCATGGCATCGTCCGGTTCCCGGAGCCGCAGCCAGCGATTCACGTAGTACCGGTACGCCCGCTCCGTGGGAACGCGTCCCGCGGACGTGTGCGGCTGCACCACCATGGCATCCTCTTCGAGATCGGAAAGCACATTGCGGATGGTGGCGGATGAAATCGTTTCCGGATACCGCTTGGACAACAACCGGGACCCCACCGGCTCACCCTCCAGCAGGTAAGTCTCGATGAGGGTTTTAAGAACCGATTCGCTGCGGGGGTCTAGAGAGCCGTTCAAGGGATCCACCAAGCCCCTCATCAGGCCTCCAGGCCCTGGCCTGGAACCCGTCTAGGGGATGAATACACTATAGGTCATAACCAATGATGGGGAGGCTTCATGAACGCCAGAAACGGAGGGACCATCGCTATTCTCTCGATCCTGGCCCTGGGTGGAATCGCATGCGACAAGAAACTCAGCCCGGAGGCGGTGGCCGCCCAAGCTGCCGCCAAGGCGGCGGATGACCGCGTAGCCCGGCTCGAAGCACAACTGGCGGAGTTGAAAGCTGGCAAGCACGCCCCCAAGGACGCGGACAAGGAGATCCTGGACAATGTTTCCAAGAGCGAGCAGAAGGCTATCGAGCGCCAGCTCCAATCAGCGAAGAACAAAGCCGACGCCAAGAAGCGGGAAGCCCAGCGGCTGGCAGCGGCCCCCGCCCCCAAGGTAGAAGCCCCCAGGGCCGTCATCCTGGAAGTGCCGAGCGGTACGACCCTTGAAGTGAAACTTGACCATGATCTTGGAACCGACAAGCAGCAGGCAGGGGATGCCTGGTCGGGTACCCTGGCCAGCGATGTGAGGGTCGCTGGCGGCACCGCCTGGCGCGCCGGCACGCCGGTGCACGGCGTGGTAACGCAAAGCGCCCCCCTGGGCCGCCTGGCCAATGGCAAGGGTGGCCTCGCCATCCGCTTGACAGAAGTGGGTTCGAACGACGTGGACGCCGACGCCTATCTGGTGGTGGGCGGCAAGCGCGGCGAGCGCAACGCCAAGATCATCGGCGGTGGCGCCGCGCTGGGAGCCCTTATCGGCATCCTCAGCGACAAGCACAACAAGAACGACCACGCCCTGGGAGGAGCCGCCATCGGCGCCGCGGCAGGCACCGCCGCCGCCGCGGCCACGGCGGACACGGTTGTGCGCATCAAAGCCGCCACGCCCCTGACCTTCACCCTTTCAGCACCCGAGAAAGTGACCATAAAAAATTAGTCAGCCTCAACCAAAGTTATGGCCAAGCATTTTCGATTGGCGATTTTTGATTGACGATTGGGTGTTAGCCGGAACGAGACCCTTGACCCCTCGACTCTTAACTCTCGACTTTCAACTTTTCAACTTCTCAACTTTTCGACTTTCAACTTGCAGCCCAGCACTACTTTCAGGCTCCCAGCTGCTGCAGCCTTGCCGCTTCGAAAGCGGACCGCAGGGGCTCGATGACCGGCTCGATCTGGCCCTGCATGAAAGCATCCAGCTGGTGCAGGGTGAGGCCGATGCGATGGTCCGTCACGCGGCCCTGGGGAAAGTTGTAGGTGCGGATCTTTTCGCTGCGGTCACCGCCCCCCACCTGGCT